>NZ_BAAGZM010000150.1:0-8121 GCF_054778495.1 Hymenobacter agri | reverse complement strand
GCGGCTACGGCGGGGGCATGCGCGGTGGCTACGGTGGCGGCATGCGCGGCGGCCGGGGCGGCTACGGCGGTGGCTACGGCGCCGAAGGAATTTCGCTGAAAACCAGCGTGCAGCTTAGCGAAAAGTAGATTAGCGTAACAAGAGAAAAAAAAGCTGTCATCCTGAGCGCCGCTCAGGATGACAGCTTTTTTTGTGATACTCTACTGCCGCGAGTTCATATCGACTTGCTGATAGCCAATGAGCAGGTCGGCGCGGGTGCCGGGCGGGCGGTAGTACACCAGCAGGTCGTACTGGTTTTCGGTTTCGTAGTGCGAGCCCTCGAAGTAGGTTTCGTTGGGAGCGGTGCCGCGGGCGCCGGCCACGGCAAAGTCGTAGTTGTAGTAGCCCTGTTTCAGCAGTGCGTGGCCGGTATAAAGCTGCTTGGCCTCGTCGTAGGCCAGGCGAAACTCCTCCTTCAGTTGCCAGTCGCTGAGCGCGCCGAACACGTACACCGGGCCGGGCGCGGGCTGCGCGGCCTTCAGCTGGAAGGTGACGTCGACGTAGTCGGCATTGGTGGCGCCGTTGCCGTACTCGCGGCTCTCGAACACGCGCTGGCCGTTGGCATCGACGTACTGGTTGTAGGCCGTGCCATTGCGCGATACCTCGGGCTGCAGCAGGGCCGTGCTCACGGGCGCAGCGCGCGGGTCGATGTGCAGCACCCCAATGCCCACGCTTTGTATCGAGCGGGTATCGAAAAAGCGGTACTCGCTGAGGCCGGGGAAGGCATTTTCGAAGTTGAAATACTGGTATTCGAGGCGGCGCTCGGCGTCGCGCACGAAGGTGGGGCGCAGGTTGTAGCGGGCATTGTCCCAGCGGAAGTTCTGGCGCAGCACGGTTTTCACTTCCACGGCCGGGTTCACCAGCTCCACGCTGCCGTAGCTTACCGCAAAGTCGAGCTGCTGCAGCGTGAACCGCTCCTGGCCACCAATCACGATGCCGGGCTTGAGGCTCACATTCACGCGGTTCTCATACACCAGCAGGCGGCGCGAAAGCAGTGGCACGCCCGCCTGCGTTTGCACCACCCAGAGGTAGTTGCCGCTCAGGCGCACGTTGGGCGCGCGTAGCCGGTAATGGAAATAAGGCGCTTTGGTGCCGGTGCCAATGCGGTAGTCGGTGATGGTGAACTCGTTGATTTCCGTCAGAAACTGCATGTCCGTCAGCACCGAAGGTTGCCAGTCCACGTCGCAGTGAATGAGTTTGGCGGTGAGGCGCTGGCTCTGGTCGCCGAGCACGTCGAAGTCGAGCGTGAGGGCCGGGCTCTGCCCCAGCGGCACCACCGGGGGCTGAAACACCTCGTTGGGCTGGCCGGTGGCCACGTAGCATTGCACGCTGCGCACATCGGGCGAGTACACGTAATCCTGGTAGCGCAGGGTTTTGTCGGCGTAGTATTCGGGTGGGCGCTGAGTGCCGGGCGCGGCTGGCGTGGTGCTGGTGATGGGCGTGCCCAGTGGCACGCAGGCCGTGGCCAGCAGCAGGAGGGAGGAGGCGAAGGGAAGAAAACGCATGGCCCGAAAGGTACGCCGGCCACGCGCGGTGCGGCAACTTCAGGCCCGGCCGGTGGCCAGCTCGGCCCGGCGGGCCGGGCACAGCAGCGCGTAATATTCCGAGTCGATAAACTTACCATCCCAGTACCCGCTTTCCCGAAACAGGCCTTCCTGCACGAAGCCCGCCCGACGCAGCACCCGCGCCGAAGCCTCGTTCTGCGGGTCGATGACCCCTTCCACCGAGTGCAGGCGCAGCACGTCGAAACCGTAGGCCAGGGCGGCCGCCACGGCTTCCTGCATCAGGCCCTGGCCCTGGTGGGCCGGGTGCAGCAGGTAGCCAATCTCGGCCCGGTGGTTTTCGGGCTGCAGGCGGTAGAAGCCGATGGTGCCGATAACTTCATCCGACGCGCGCAGGGCCACGCCCCAGTTCAGCAGGTCCTGGCGCGCCATGCCCTCATTCACCGCCTCGATGAAGGCTTCGGTATCGGCCACCGACGTGTGCAGCGGGCGCGGGATGTACTGCATCACCAGCGGGTCGGCGCGCAGCACGAACAGGGCCGGCGCGTCGGCGGCGGTGAGTTGGCGCAGTGTCAGGCGCTCGGTGTGCAGGGTGGGGCTGGAGGTGAAGTTGAAGGTGAGCATGGGGCAGGAATGCGGCGCGGATGTTCCGGCGAAAAGCCGTTGCTGCTAAGGTACAAGTCGCTGCCCGGGCCGCCGACGTAACTTGCCCGACTTCTTCCATCGGGCACTCAGCCTTCTTTCTGCTCCTATGCTTCGTTTTTGGTTTCTGCCATTACTGGTCTTGCTCGCGCTGCCCGGGCTAGCCCAGCGGGTTCGCATCACCGGCACGGCCCGGGTGACGGGTAAGCCCAACTTCTGGGTACGGGTGTCGGTGAACGACACGGTGCGCAAATTCCAGCGCCAGCCGCTGAGCACCCATTTCGATATCGAGGCCTACCAACGGCTATTCACCGACACCCTGCTGTCGGTGAATGCCAGACAAAACCGGAAATTCAGCATCTGGGCGCGGCCCACCGATTCGCTTGTTTTCGAATGTCACCACGCCATTCGGCAAGCGTATCGGGTGGCCGATTTAGTGAAGCAGCCCGCCATCGACATCGTGCTGGAGCCCGAGCCCTGCGTGACGTACGTGCCCTGCCGCGACACCGTGCCCCGGCACTACGCCTTCATCGGCCAGAAAATCAGTGTCGATTACGCCAAGGAAATTTATTACTGCGACTATATTTCGATGGATTCCAAATTCCGGGCCCGCTACAAAGTGCTCAGTAACGTGTCCGGACGGCTGCCCGCTGATACCGTGGAGTTCACGGCTTACGACCATTACGGCCTACCGAAATTCAGCAAGCACCAAACCGTGCTGCTGTTTGTGAGCGAATACTGCCAGGAACTCATTCACCAGAAATACCAATACTTCGCGCTCTATAAAACCACCACCAACCGCTGGGCCGCTCCTTTCCCGGCGGCGCGCTTCGCTTCCCAGCCGGGGGCTTCCATTCTTAAGCCGCACCGGCTGAAATTCCGCGAGCCGGTCATTACCGACATCACCGGGGCCGACCCGGCCTGGGTGGCAACGTATTTTCCGCCGCCCTACTACCGCATCGAAAACAACCAAGCCATTGCCGAATACGGCAGCTACGTGGAGGAATTGATGGAACTAGAGAAATTGATGGAACTAGAGAAGCAAACCGTGCTCAAGGCGCGGGGCGTGGTGCTGAAGTAGTACCTGAGAATGTTGCGCTGGCGCATTGTTGCGCCAGCGGGCTACCTGGTTGTATGCATGGTGATTAGCACTATATTGCTGGCGTATTGTGCCAGCGTCGCTGGTTTTAATCTACCCTCAAACCAACCAATATGGAAGTTTCTACAACCGATACGCAGGCCACCGTTGACCAGGTGTACGACTACGCCGCCCAGCAGCTCGTGCACGGCCGAAAAAGCGGGGCCGAAGTCGAGCAGCTGTTGCAGGAGAAAGGCCTCGACGCCGAAAGCGCCGGCATCGTGGTCAGCAACCTGCAAGGCCAGATTAAGCAGGCCAGAAATGCGCAGGCCAAAAAAGACATGCTCCACGGCGCGCTGTGGTGCGTGGGCGGCACGGCCCTGACGCTGGCTCACATCGGCTTCATTTTCTGGGGCGCCATCATTTTCGGCGGCATCCAGTTTTTCAAAGGTGTTGCCAACCTGAAGTAGGGGCAGCGGCCACTCATAAGCGGCCCAGCGCCCTATACTTCCCCAAAAGCGAAAGCCTCTCCCACAGCACTGTGCTGCGGGAGAGGCTTTCGCTTTTGGGCGGCGGGCCGGAATTACACTTCGGCCAGCATTTCCCACCGGTCGTTCAGGCGGGCCAGCTCCTTTTTCACCTGCTCGAACTTCATCGTCGCGTCTTTCAGCTGCGCGGCGTTGTCGTAGATTTTGGGGTCGGCGAGCTGCTTCTCGTAGCCGGCCAGCTCTTTCTCGAGCACGTCGATTTTGGCTTCGACTTCGGCCAGCTCTTTCAGGGCTTTTTTCTGGTCGGGCGACGAGGTTTTGGCCGGCGCAGCGTCAGCTTTTTTCTCCTCTTTGGGCTGCGGCTTATTGGCCGAGGGCGAGGGCAGGCCAGCCTTCTTGGCGGCTTTTTCGCGGTCGTCCATCCACTGCTCCCACTCCACGTAGGTGCCAGGGTATTCCTTGAGCTGGAAATCCTCGATGTACCAGATTTTGGTGGCCACGTTCTCCACGAAGTAGCGGTCGTGGCTGATGACGATGAATGTGCCCTCGTACTGCTCCAGGGCCTGGATGAGGATGTTCACCGACACCATGTCCAGGTGGTTGGTCGGTTCGTCGAGTAGCAGGAAGTTGGCTTCCGAAATCAGGGTTTTGGCCAGGGCCACGCGGCTTTTCTCGCCCCCGCTCAGTACCTTGATTTTCTTGAACACCTCGTCGCCCGTGAACAGGAACGAGCCCAGCACCGAGCGCAGCTCCATGTCGTTGCGCTTCGAGCCGGCCTCGCTCATCTCCTGCAAAATCTCGTTGTCCACGTTCAGGCTTTCGAGCTGGTGCTGGGCGTAGAACGACATAATCACGTTGTGGCCCAGCTGGTGCTTGCCGGCGGTGGGCGCCTCGGTGCCGGCCACCAGGCGCATGAGCGTCGATTTGCCTTTGCCGTTGGCCCCAATCAGGGCAATTTTGTCGCCGCGCTCGATGTGCACGTGGGTGTCGCGGAAAATCAGCTTCTGGTCGTATTTCTTCGTCACGTGCTCCATGCGGAGAATGTGGCGGCCGGGCTCCGTCTTGAAGGTGAACTTCATGTTGATTTTGGCCGCATCCTGGGCCACGTCCTCAATGCGCTCCAGCTTGTCGAGCGCCTTCACGCGGCTCTGGGCCTGCTTGGCCTTGCTGGCCTTGGCCTTGAAGCGCTCGATGAACCGCTCGGCCTGCCGAATCTGGGCCTGCTGGTTCTCGTAGGCGCCTTTCTGGATGAGGTTGCGCTCCTCTTTTTCTTCGAGGTAGTAGCTGTAGTTGCCGGCGTAGGGCACCAGCTTGCCGCCGGTCACCTCCACGGTGGTGTTGGTGGTCTGGTCGAGGAAGGCGCGGTCGTGGCTCACGATGATGACGGCGCCTTCGTAGCCCGACAGGTAATTCTCAATCCACTTAATGGATGGCAAGTCCAGGTGGTTGGTCGGTTCGTCGAGCAGCAGCAGCGAGGGCTGTTGCAGCAGAATCTTGGCCAGCATCACGCGCATGCGCCAGCCCCCCGAGAAGGATTTGAGCGGGCGCTGCAACTCTTCGGTGGTGAAGCCCAGGCCTTCCAGAATTTCCTCGGCCTTGGCCTGCATGGTGTAGCCGCCCAGCGCCTCAAACCGCTCCTGCATGGCGGCCAGCTTCTCCACGAGGTCGTCGGAATAGTTCGTCTCGAACTCTTCCAGCACCGCGTCAATCTTCTTCTGCAGGTCCAGCGCCTCCTCGAAGGCCTGCATGGCCACGTGCAGAATGCTTTCGTGCGTGTCGTAGCTCAGCAAATCCTGGTTGAGGAAGCCCAGGGTTACCTCCTTGCTCATCGAGATGGAGCCGCCGTCGGCCCGATACTCGCCCACCAGCAGGCGCAGCAAGGTCGATTTGCCGGTGCCATTCAGGCCAATGAGGCCGATTTTGTCTTTGGGCTTGATGTGCAGGCTGGCGCCGTCGTACAGCGTGCGGGAGCCAAAGTGGAAGTCGAGGTCGGAAATGCTAATCATGGAGTCGCGGGGTATTCGGGTGCAAAGGTACGGCACGGGGTTGGGGCGGGGCCGATAATTCGCACGCGCCCACCGGTAAAATCCACCAAGCCGGCGGGCATGGGCATAACCACGGCCGTAGCCGGGGCGTACTGTTGGCCAGCTGCTTTCACCTTTTACCCCTTGCGCTGATGCCTATTGCCCCCCTTTTCCGCCTGAATAAGCCAACCCGCCGCGCCCTGCCGCTGGCCCTGCTGGTGCTGGTGGCCAGCTGCGACAAAGACGAAACCCCCGCCACGCCCGCTGCCGCCGCCCCCGACACGGTGGCCTTCACCCAGGCCAACCTCTACCCCGAAGGTGTGCAGTACGACGCCGCCGGCAGCCGCTTTCTGGTGAGCTCGCAAACCACCGGCGCCGTGGGCCAGGTGAAGGACGACGGCACCTACGCGGTATTCACCGACAACGCGGCCCTGGTCTCCAGCATCGGGATGAACCTCGATACCGACGGCGGCCGCGACCGCCTGCTGGTGGCCGTGTCGGACCCCGGCTACAACCCCGCCCGCACCAATGCCGCCACCACCAAAGGCAAGCTGGCCCGGCTAGTGGTCTTCAACCGCAGCAGCCCCCAAACCACGCCCACCGTGCTCGAGCTGGGCACCGTGGGCACGGCAGCCAGCTACCCCGCCCACTTCGCCAACGACATCGCCGTGGACAAGGACGGCAACGCCTATGTGACCGACAGCTTCGCGCCCATCATTTACCGCGTCACGCCCGGCGGCGTGGTGAGCGTGTTTGCCGAGAACGCGCAGTTTGCCGCCCCGGCCGGCGCCTTCGGCCTCAACGGCATCGTGTACCACCCCGACGGCTACCTGCTGGTGGCCAAGTCGAACACGGGTACGCTGTTCAAAATACCGCTGGCCACGCCGGCCACCATCTCCACCGTCGACGTGGGCAGCCAGAACCTGATGGCCGCCGACGGCCTGCGCCTCGCCGACAACAACACGCTGCAAGTGGTGTGCAACTCGCAGGCGAAAGTGTACCGCCTCGCCACCACCAACGGCTGGACGTCGGCCACCGTGTCGGGTACCTTCAACACGCCGCCGCAGTACCCCACCACCCTGGCCCGCCGCGCCAATTCCGACGGCTATGTACTCTATTCCAACCTGAACGCGCTGCAAGCCATGCAAACGCCGCCGGTGTCGGTGTTCACCATTGCGAAGGTGAAATTTTAGGGTTAACGGAGCAGCGCTGAACAGGAAAAAAGAACGTTATGCTGCGCCTCCGCTCAGCATGACGTTCTTTCTTTGCGTTTTAACACCCAATACCTACCGCGGCAGTGGCGCCTTGTCCTGCTGCTCGCTCAGCTTCTGGGCGATTTTCTGCGGCACACCCACGTTGTTGAACAGGCCGCTTACCACGCCCTGCCGCCAGAGGGCGAATACCGAGAAGCGCGGCTCGCGGGTGGTTTTCATCTCACCGCTCACCAGCTTGCCGCGCTTGCGCGGGTTCTGGCCGCGAATCACCAGCACGTTGGCGGCTTTGGAGATGATGCGCTTGAAGAAGGTTTTCTTCACTTCCTCGTCCTTGTAGCCGAGTAATTGCAGCTGCAGGCCGGTGTACTCGGTGGTCATGCTGCCGGTGGTGCCGCGGCGGTCCACCTGCATATCGAAGCGGATGCGCTGCACCTGCCCGCTCTTAAACTGCACCAGCTTGGTGGGCACCGTCATGGCATTGAGAATGTCGAACCGACCCGGGCCAAACGTGCCCCAGAGGCGGTGGCGGCCCCGCGGGTCGAGCACGTAGGCCGAAAGCTGGGCATCGAGGCGGCACTGGTCCTGCAAATAGGTGGTGGCGCGGCCGGTAAGCGGGTGCGCGGGCGTCTGCTTGCGGCGGTCGTTGCTCAGGTTGAAGAACGTGCCGTTGAAGCGCGTGATGCGCAGGCGGCCGGTGAGGGGCGTGAGCGGGCTGCGGTAGGTGGTGTAGAGGTTGCCGTTCACGAGGTCGAGGCGCGGCACATCGACGATGACCGGCAGGTTGCGCATCTCCTCGGGCGAGATTTTGGAGCGGTTGGGATTGATGGGGCCTCGCCCGTCGGAGGCGATGAGCACCCACGGGCTTTGTGCGGTGGCGCGCGCCATGCGGAAGTCGCCGTGCTTCACCAAGCCCGCAAAATCGAGCCCGGCCAGCGTCAGCGACTTCACTTTGATGGTGACGGCCGGGGCCTGGTAGCCTTTGTGCAGGTTCATGCCCACGGGCGAGTAGCGCGGCCGCAACAGCATGTCGCTGAAGCGCAGCAGGTGGGCGTCGGTGTCGAGGTGCACGCGCTGGCTGCTGGCCCGGTAAAACGGCCGGTCGAACGGGGCCGACAGCCGGCCGCTGTTCAGCAC
>NZ_BAAGZM010000149.1:0-8166 GCF_054778495.1 Hymenobacter agri | reverse complement strand
CGCGGCGGGGCAGCCGCTTGCGCTGCAGCTCGCGTCGGGCGGCATTGAAACGGAGGAAGTGGTGGTGACGGCCACTCGCACCAATTCGCGCATCGAAGACCTGCCCACCCGCGTGGAAGTGCTGGGCGCCGAGGAAGTGGAGGAGGAAAGCGCCATCAAGCCGGCCAATGTGGCCAGCCTGCTCGGCGACGTGGCGGGCGCGCAGATTCAGCCGACTTCGCCCACCACCGGCAACCTCGACCTGCGCCTGCAGGGCTTACCGGGGCAGTACACCCAGATTTTGCGCGATGGTTTGCCGCTTTATGGTGGCTTTGCGGGCTCGTTCGGGCTGCTGTCGGTGCCGCCGCTCGATTTGAAGCAGGTGGAGCTGATTAAGGGCTCGAACTCGACGCTGTACGGGGGCGGGGCCATTGCGGGCCTAGTGAACCTCGTAAGCAAAACGCCCACGCTGGGCACACCACAGTATGCCGTCAGCCTCAATCAAACCACGCTGCGCGAAACGGATATAAATGGCTTTATGGCCCGGCGCGGCACGCGCTGGGGCTTTTCGCTGTATGCCGGCCTGGTGAAGCAGAAGGAAAAGGACGTGGACGGTGACGGCTTCGTGGACGTGCCCCGGGTGGGCAGCGTGAACCTGCACCCGCGCCTGTTCTTCTATCCCAACGCCCACAGTCAGGTGGCGCTGGGCTACACCGGCACGCTCGAAAGCCGCCGCGCCGGCGACGCGCAGGTGCTGAAATCGGGCTTCGACCCGCTGAGCGGCCACGTGTATTTCGTGGACAATACCAGCCTGCGCAACACTGCCGATGTGCTGTACACCAACGACGAGCTGGCCGGCGGTCGGCTCACGCTCAAAGGCACCGTCACCGATTTTGTGCGCGATGTGAGCACCAATTCCGATGCTTTCACGGCCTACCAAACCACGTATTACACCGAGGCCAGCTACCTGCACCCGGCGGGCCCGCGCCACACCGTGGTGGTGGGGCTGAACGCCAACGGCGAGCAGCTGGCGTCCTTTAATAAAAGCGCCACGCCGCTGCGCAGTCCCTACACCTACCGCACGTTGGGCGCCTTTGCGCAGGACGACTGGCGCCTGCTGCCGCGCCTGAGTTTGCAGGCCGGCCTGCGGCTCGACCACCATAACCAGTATGGCGCATTTGTGCTGCCCCGGCTGGCGCTGCTCTACAAGGCCAGCGATGCCGTGACGGCCCGCCTGAACGGCGGCCTGGGCTACCGCACGCCCGTGCCCTACGTGAACAGCCTCGACGAGCGCGACTACCCGCTGGTGCGGGCGCTGCAAAACGTGCGCGCCGAAACCTCGTTCGGCCTGAACGGCGACGTGAACTACCAGCGCACGTTCGATGGCTTCGACGAGCCTTTGGTGCTTAATGTAAATCAGTCGTTTTTCTACACGCGCCTCGGTAATCCGCTGGTGTTGAATGGTTCGGGCTTTGCCGGGCCGTTCGGGGCGAATTACCTGACCTGGGAAAACGCCGTGGCCCCGCTCTCGACCCGCGGCCTGGAAACCTACGTGCGCCTGCGGGCCGACGAAACCGAGCTTTACCTCGGCTACGTGTTCACCGATGCGCACCGGCAGTACGACACGGCCAACCCGCACCAGCCCCTGGCGGCCCGCCACAAGTTTGCCGCCGTGGGCCTGGTCGAATTCACCGATACTTTCAGCGCCGGGCTGGAGGCCTCCTACACCGGCCAGCAGTACCTGTCCGATGGCAGCACTGCGCCCGGCTACCCGATGTTTGCGGGCTTGGTGCGCTACCGCATCAAGCAGTTCACGTTCGTGCTGAACGGCGAAAACCTGCTCGACTACCGGCAAACGCGCCGCGAAAAAGTAGTGCTGGCACCCTTCGACAGCCCGGTTTTCCGCGAACTGTGGGCCCCGGTCGAAGGCCGCGTCGTCAATTTGTCGCTCACCTGGCGCTGGGCTGCCCGTTGAGGAAAAAAATGCAGCGCAACACCGGGCGGGTGCAACAACTTACTGCACAATGCGCTGGCTGAACGAGCCAGCGGCCGACAGCAGGCGCACCACGTACAGGCCGGCCGGCAGCGGGCGGAGGTCGAGCAGCCAGCGGCCAGCCTGGCTGCCATCGGGCACAGCGGCTACCTGCTGGCGTCGGCCTAACGCGTCGAATACCTGCACGCTGGCTGCGCCATCGGCGAGGGGTAGGGCCGAACTCACCACCCACTGCTGGGCTTCGTGGCCTGGGTACACGGCCAGGCTTTCACTGCCATTGCCCAGGCGCACGAGCTGCACCGGCGAGAACGCCGTAGTGCCATCGGCATCGACCTGGCGCAGGCGATAATAGCTGGTGCCGAGCAGTGGACGCTCATCGATTTGGTCGTAAGTGGTTCGGCTTTGCGAGTTGCCAGCCGCCGCTACCGTGCGCAGGGGCACGAATGTGCTGCCATCGGCCGAGCGCTCAATCACAAATTTTTGGCTATTTTTTTCGGAAGCCGTGACCCAGTGCAAGGCCACTGCCTGCTGCCGCGTGAGGCTGGCCGTGAACATGACCAACTCGACGGGAAGCGGGCGGCAGGTGGGCACTAGGCCGTCGCAGGCTTGCTGGTTGGTGTTGTTGCCGGCTACCGGGCCGGGGCAGCCGGCGGGCTGGGTTTGCTGCGAGCAAACGGTCGTCACCAGCGACGACGCGCAATTGACCGACAGTTGCTTGACGGCCCCGTTGCCGCCAAATACGCACCCCACAACGCGGATGATGCCCGAGCCGCACAGCTCGTTGCTGGCGGCCCCGCTGCTCACGTCGATGCTGCCGTTGATGGTGGCGCGGCCGTTGTCGGTGATGACCGAATTGGCCAGTACCAGGTTGCAATCGGTGGCCAGCGAGGTGGGCGTGTTCTCATCCAAGGGTTCGGAAATCAGCATCGACGCTTTGTTGACTGCCAGCTGCGCCACGCGCAGGGTGCCGCCAGAGAATATTCTTATCCAAGTAGTGGTGCGGGCGCCGGTACCGTCGCCCAGCATCAGGTCGGTACCGCCCACCAGCGAGCCTTGCTTGCTGATGGTGAGTGCCCCGCGCTGGCCAATGGTGTAGGGAACGTCCAACACCACATTGAAGCCGTTGATGACAATGTTGGCCGCGCTACCCGAAGTAGGTGTCGGGCTACAGAAGTCGCTGTCGGTAGCCGTAACAGCCCAAGTGCTGGCATCAGAAAAAAGGCCGCTACGAACAGCAACATAGGTGCATTGTGCACTTGCCAGGCCTGACATGAAACTGCTTATTGCAGCAATGACAATCATTAGGTAAAGAGTCTTTTTCATGACAATCTGGATAATAGATGAATAAAAAAAACATTGTATAGTTATAATTAAAAATAATTCAAAATGGTTCTAGAGTTAAAATAAAAATAATAAAAATTATATTATACTTGATAAAAAGCAACACGTTTGCTCCATAAAAGGGACGTGCAGCCCCCTGGAGGCATACATCGTTGCTCCAACTGTTTTCGAACTACCCGAAAAAATTATATGAAGTGCTTAGCTCCAGACTAATACGAGGGTGCCAGCCAGAATCAGCCCTGCGCCCAATGCTCCTTTCAGGCTGAGGGTTTCGCCCAGAAACATGACTGCCAGCAGCAGGGCCAGGGCCACGCTCAGCTTGTCGACGGGCGCTACCTTGCTCACCGGCCCCAGCTTCAGGGCCCGGAAGTAGCACAGCCACGAGGCCCCTGTGGCCAACCCCGACAGCACCAGAAATACCCAGGTGCGCCCCGTGAGGGCCGGCAGGCCGACCGTGGCCCCGCGCGCCAGCGCAATGCCCCAGGCCAGAACTAAAATCACCACCGTTCGAATGGCCGTTGCCAAATCGGAATCGACCCCGCGGATGCCAACTTTGGCAAAAATGGCGGTGAGGGCCGCAAAAAGGGCCGAAAGCAGGGCATAGGGAATCCAGGCAGCCATGGGTTTGAGCATTAAGGGGTTGAAGGAAAGCCAGCCCGCTGGCCCAACCGGCGCCGCGGGCTTGCGTACGGTGGCAATGGTACGCAGGCCGAACCTAAATCCGACGGCCGGGCCAGCCCGGGAGCTTTCGGCCCGTTCACTGTTACTATTCCATTATGCCCGATTCTGCCTCCGCCTTCCGTCGGCCCGACCTGCTCCGCCTCGACTACGACACTTACCGCGCCCTGCCAGCCGTGGCCAACTCTGACCTCTCGCGCCTGCGCGATGCGCTGGACGGCCGCCCGCCGCGCCCCCAAAACAGCGCCAACGACGGCGCCCTCAGCTTCGGCACGGCCTTTCATACCGCTTTGCTGGAGCCCGAGCAGTACGTGCCCGGCCAGCCCGGGCTGAACGATACCCTGGTGTGGTGGTTGGTGGACGGCGTGAAGATGGATGCCCGCCTGGCCGAGCTGCTGGCCCAAGGCACGCCCGAGGTCAGCGTGCTGTTTACCGAGCCGCTGACCGATACGCTGTGCAAGCTGCGCGCCGACCTGGTGGTAGCCCAGCCCGACCAAGCCTTCACCATCATCGATTTTAAAACCACCAACGCCCGTGACGCCGACCATTTCCTGTGGCAGTGCTCAGCGTACGATTATGACCGGCAAGCCGCCTTTTACACCGATGCGCTGCGCGCCGACCGATTTTTGCTGGTAGGGGTGCAAAAGATTGAGCCATTCGGCGTATTTACGATTGAGGTGAGCGAGCAGATGCTGGCCGAGGGCCGCCAGAAATACCAGCGGCTGTTGCGTCTGCTTAAGGCACCCGCCACCGCGCCCGCCTACCGCGCCCAAGCCGTGCAGGCCGCTGTGGAGGCTCTCGGCCTGGGCGACAGCGCTAGTCAGTTGCCTTAAGCTGGCTGCATTCCACCAACTGATAATCAACACGACTCAGCAGAACGGCCAAAGCAAAAGATGCTTTGGCCGTTCTGCATTTGTGTGCGTAGCCAAATACAAGCCAACAGCTCCGGAAAAAAATGTTCGCAATATCTGCGAAAAAGTGATATGGAATATAGTTGAAATGATAAAAAAATTGCTTTGATTATTAGATAGTTAGATATAATTAAAATTTTAATATTTCTGCACAAACGTTAAATTACAGGAGTTTGATAAGACAGAATTGTAACTTTGCCCTGGCATTAGCGCAACCTACGGGCAAATAATACCATTTCCTTTCTCTTCCTCCTTTCATGAAACAAACTTTTACTTCCTCTTTGGGAATGGCGGCCTTGCTATGCCTGGGCCTCGTGGCCGAGAGCCGCGCGCAATACCTCTTCACCGATGCCCCTACTACCGCATCGGCCGGATTGGGAGCTTACCGGCAGAATTTCGATGGGCTGGCCGGCACGAATACGTATTTCCAAAGCAACAGCACTTTGCCGGGCGTATATGCCCGCTACACCCTGAACGTAGTAGGCGGCGAGTACGAGTCGTACCAGCGCGGCTGGGGCACCTCGGCCCGATTGAGCCCTGATAACGGCACGGAGGGCGCTACCAGCCAGTCGAGCGTCGACAACAACGGCACGGCGCACGGGCCAGCCTGGTACCACTTCGGCAGCACTGGCAGCGCCGACCGCGCCCTGGGCGGCATTGCCGGCACCTCGACCTGGGACGGGCAGGGCTACGTGGGCATTCGCCTGAAAAACAACTCTACTAAGGTGATTGCCAACCTGGAAGTGGAGTATGCCATGGAGCAGTGGTACAACTCGAGCCGCACCCAGGCGGCCACCGTAACGGTAGATTACCGGCGCAGCACGGCGGCCATTACCTCGGTGTTCGACGGGAACTGGACGGCCATTTCGGCCCTGAACGTGGCCGCGCCCTCCACTTCGGCGGCCATTGCGCCGCGCGATGGCAACGCCGCCTCGAACCGCCGCGTGATGCGCACCATTTTGAGCGGGCTGAACCTGCGGGTGGGGGAGGAAATTATGCTGCGCTTCGGCTACGCCTTCAACTCTGCCAGCAACGGCAACGGACTGAGTATTGATGACGTGGTGATTACGCCGCAAACCAACATTTATTACTCGCTCGACGACGACAGCAAGAAGCTCGATGCAAAATCCAGCTGGGGTACGAATACCGACGGAACGGGCACGCCGCCGGCGAACTTTGGGGCCGACAACTGTACCTATTATGTGCAGAGCAAAAACAAAAAGGCCAAGCGCCTGACCACCGGCACGACCTGGGTGATTTCGGGGCAGAACTCGAAGATTGTGGTGGGCGACGGCAACAAGAAAAGTGTGCTGTACGTGGGGCCGAACGACAACATTCAGGGCACCATTGACGTGAGCGACCAGGCCACGCTGGAAATTGAGCACTTGGCCAACACGCTCACCCTTGGCTCGTTGCACGACGGCAGCACGGTCGAATACATTAACTCGGGTACCACGGCGCAGCGCATCAGCGCCGGCAGCTACGGCAATCTCGACCTCACCGATGACGGCCCGCGCACGCTGGCCGGCCCGGTGCTGGTGCGCAGCGGCCTGCAATACGACAAAGCCGCCACGGCCCCCGTGCTGCTGAATAATTTCGACCTGCAGCTGCAAAAGGATGCCGACTTCAGCGGCCCGGCCCGCACGGCGCCGCTACTGGTGACCAACGGCACGGGCAGCCTGGTGCGCACCGTGTCGGGCGATGGCGTGGGCGTGCTGTTCCCGGTGGGCAGTAGTGCTACCTCGTATTCGCCGGCCACCCTCAGCCAGAGCGGCACCGGCGTAGAAGATGCTTACAGCGTACGCGTTATCGATAATCTGTACCCCGGCTACACGGCGGCCGGTGTAGGAGTGGGCACGCCGGTGAACAACCAGAACGTGAAGAAAACCTGGCTGGTAGAGGAGGAAGTGCCCGGCAACTCCAACGCGACCCTGACGCTGCAATGGCCCACCGCCGAAGCTGCCAGCAACTTCCTGAGCACCAAAGCACACATCAGCCACTTCACCAACGGCGCCTGGGATACCACGCCGCTGGCCAGCGCCAGCGGGGCCGGCGCCGGGGCCAATAAGGTGTCGCGCGCGGGCATCAGAAGCTTCTCGCCGTTCGGAGTATCGTCGCGCGCCAACCCCTTGCCGGTCGAGCTAATTGCGTTTTCGGCGCGCCGCAGCGGTGCGGTGGTGAACTGTGCCTGGACTACAGCCAGTGAGCACAACAGCCGCGACTTCGCCGTGGAGCGTAGCCGCGACGGCCAGGTATTTGAAACGCTCGGTATGGTGGCTGCTGCCGGTTCCAGCAGTAGCAGCACTGCATATGGCTTCCGCGACCAGCAGCCGCTGCCCGGCCGCGCCTACTACCGCCTGCGCCAGCATGACCTGGACGGTGCCGTGGCCTATTCGGGCCTGGTGCTGGTGGCCGGGAGCGAGTTGGCGGCGCCCACCGTGGTGCCCAACCCCGGCACTGGGGCATTTGCCCTGCTGCTGCCCGAAGGCCAGGCTCTGACCGGCGCGGTGGTGGTGCGCAACGTGCTGGGAGCCGTGGTGTTGCGCCTGCCCGCAACAGTGGCCGCTGAAATGCCTTTCGACCTGGGCAGCCAGCCCGCGGGCGTGTATCTGCTTCAGCTGGAAACTGCTGCCGGACTCCGGAGCCTGCGCGTAGTGAAGCAATAATTAGTCGTTATCCGAAGCATTTTCTTTTCACCCATCCTTTTTTCTGCAAGCGAAAAGCCCTTCTCAACCTTGAGAAGGGCTTTTTTGTATTTCGTGTATAAAACTTACTAACCGGTAAGTAAGTGTTGAAAATATTGTAGCTTTGCCTCGCCATGCAAAAAGCCGCTGCCCCCACGCTTGCCCCGGACACCCGCACCCGCATTCTCGACTTAGCCGAAGCGCTACTGCTGGAGCGCGGCTTCAATGCCTTCAGCTACCAGCACTTGGCCAAAGAACTGGGCGTGAAGCCGGCGGCCGTGCACTACCATTACCCGAGCAAGGACGACCTGGGCACGGCGCTGGTGGCCCGGCAGCTGCGGCGGCTGCGCAAGTGGCGCAACCTGCCCCGCGTTACCGACCTGGGCCCGGCCCAGCAGCTCGACGCCCTGCTCGCCGTGTACGACAACCACCTGGGCCACGACCGGCGCGTGTGCCTGTTTGGCGCTCTGGCCGCCGATTTTCGGACGCTGCCCGCGCCCATGCAGGCCGAGTTACGCACCTTCAACCGCGAGCTAACCGAATGGCTGGCCGAGGTGCTGGCCGTGGGCCGCGCCACCGG
>NZ_BAAGZM010000148.1:0-8187 GCF_054778495.1 Hymenobacter agri | reverse complement strand
CCCCGCCCGCCCGCAGGGCTGGATGAGCGCCGCCGGCCACCGCCTGCACTTCGATGCGCAGGGCCGGGCCACCTGCCCCGAAAGCGGCGAAAAATACGAACTCAGCGCCGATGGCACCACGGTGCAGCCGGCCGCGCAAAAAAACCCCAAGTTGCCGAAAGCCAGCAACTAGCAACCGAAAATCAGCAACCGATAATTACTTCCCGTGTACGACCAACTATTGCGCAAAGAGGCCACGCTGGCCGTCATCGGCCTCGGCTACGTGGGCTTGCCCATCGCACTCGAATTCGCTAAGCAGCTGAAGGTAATTGGCTTCGACATCAACGCCGGCCGCGTGGCCCAGATGAAAGAAGGCATCGACCCCAGCGGCGAGCTCGAAAAAGAAGCCTTCGAGGGCTGCGACATCACCTTCACCGACTCGCTGGAGGTGCTGCGCCAGGCGCAGTTCTACATCGTGGCCGTGCCCACGCCCATCGACGAGCACGCCATGCCCGACCTCAAGCCCCTGCTCGGCGCCTCGTCGTCGGTGGGCAAGGTGCTGAAAAAGGGCGACTACGTGGTGTTCGAGAGCACCGTCTACCCCGGCTGCACCGAGGAAGACTGCATCCCGGTGATGGAGCGCCTCTCGGGCCTGAAATTCCCGACCGATTTCAAAGTGGGCTACTCGCCCGAGCGCATCAACCCCGGCGACAAGGAGCACACCCTGCGCCGCATCGTGAAAGTGGTGAGCGGCAACGACGAGGAAGCCCTCGACACCATTGCCAAAGTGTACGAGCTGGTGGTGGATGCCGGCGTGCACCGCGCCAGCAGCATCCGCGTGGCCGAGGCCGCCAAAATCATTGAGAACACCCAGCGCGACGTGAATATCGCGCTGATGAACGAGCTGTCGATGATTTTCGACCGCATGAGCATTAACACCTACGAGGTGCTCGAAGCCGCCGGCACGAAGTGGAACTTCCTGAAGTTCAGCCCCGGCCTGGTGGGCGGCCACTGCATCGGTGTCGACCCCTACTACCTCACCTACAAGGCCAAAGAGCTGGGCTACGACGCCAAGGTGATTCTGAGCGGCCGCACCACCAACGACAATATGGGGGCCTACATCGCCCGCAAAACGGTGCAGATGATGATTAAGAAGGGCAAGGACGTGGCCAAAAGCCGCGTGCTGGTGATGGGTGCCACCTTCAAGGAGAACGTGGAGGACATCCGCAACTCGAAGGTGGCCGACGTGATTCAGGAGCTGAAAAACTTCTCGGTGAACGTCGACATCATCGACCCGCACGCCGACTCGAACGAGCTGCACCACGAGTACGGCTTCCGCCTCACCAAGCCCGACGACGTGCGCACCGACTACGACGCCGTGATTGTGGCCGTGAGCCACAAGCCCTACGCCGAGAAGGACGAAGCTTACTTCCAGTCCATCACCGCCGAAAACCCCGTGCTGGTCGACATCAAAGGCCTGTACCGCGGCAAAATGAAGGACATCCAGTACTGGAGCCTATAGCGGTGAGTTGGTGAGTGGTGAAATGGTGAGTTTGATGTTCAGGATGCGCCATTAGCCCCTTCTGAACGTCAAACTCACTATTTCACCACTCACCACTTCACCATCTCACCAAATCACTCATGAACAAGATTCTCGTGACCGGCGGCGCCGGCTATATTGGTTCCCACGCGGTGGTGGAGCTGGCGCAGGCCGGTTTTCAGCCCGTGATTGTGGATGATTTCAGCAATTCGCAGGAATCGGCCGTGGCGGGCATTGAGGCCATTCTGGGCGCGAAGGTGCCGCTACACCGCATCGACTGCGGCGACGCGGCAGCGTTGCGGCAGGTGTTTGAGACGGAGCAGGACATCAAGGGCGTCATTCACTTCGCGGCCTTCAAGGCGGTGGGCGAGTCGGTGCAGAAGCCGCTGGCGTACTTCCAGAACAACGTGGGCTCGCTGCTCACGCTACTGGAAGTGATGAAGGAGCAGGGCGTTGAAAACCTGGTGTTCTCGTCATCGTGCACCGTGTACGGCATTCCCGATGCGCTGCCCGTGACGGAGGCCACGCCCACCAAGCCGGCCTCCTCGCCCTACGGCCGCACCAAGCAGATGTGCGAAGACATTGTGCACGACGTGGCCGGCGCGCCCGATAATAAAATCCGCACCATTCTGCTGCGCTATTTTAATCCGATTGGGGCCCACCCTTCGGCTAAAATCGGCGAGCTGCCGCTGGGCGTACCCAACAACCTGGTGCCCTTCATTACCCAGACGGCAGCGGGCATTCGGGCGAAGCTGACCGTGTACGGTACTGACTACGATACGCCCGACGGCTCGTGCATCCGCGATTACATTCACGTAGTAGACTTGGCCAAGGCCCACGTGGTGGCCGTGCAACGCCTGCTCGACCGCAAGGCGGCCGAAGCCGTCGAAACCTTCAATGTGGGTACCGGCCACGGCAATACCGTGCTGGAGGTAGTGCGCACCTTCGAAGAAGTGTCGGGCCAGAAGCTGAATGTGGAGTTCGGCCCGCGCCGCCCCGGCGACGTACCCGCCATTTATGCCGATGCCACGAAGGCCGAGCAAGTATTGGGGTTCAAAACTGAAACTTCGCTGGCCGATGCCCTGGCCAGCTCGTGGAAGTGGCAGCAAACTCTGGCGAAATAGTGAGATGGTGAAATGGGGAGCCGGCGTTCGACGCGCTACCATTTTGCCATTTTCTTATTCACTATTCCACCACCTCACCGTCTCACCTGTATGAAAATCCTCATTACCGGCGGCGCCGGCTTCATCGGCTCCCACGTTGTTCGCCTGTTCGTTACCAAGTACCCCGAGTACCAGATTCTCAACCTCGACGCGCTGACGTACGCCGGCAACCTGGAGAACCTGCGCGACATCGAGAAAGCCGAAAACTACCGGTTCATCAAGGGCGACATTGCCGACCAGAACTTCATCGACCAGCTGTTTGCCAACGAGGAGCCCGACGCGGTAATTCACCTCGCGGCCGAAAGCCACGTCGACCGCAGCATCACCGACCCGATGGCCTTTGTGAAAACCAACGTCATCGGTACCGTGAACCTGCTGAACGCGGCCCGCAACCTGTGGCAGCCCATGGGCTACGAAGGCCACGTGTTCTACCACGTAAGCACCGACGAGGTGTACGGCTCGCTGGATTTCGGCCCCGAGATGTTCACCGAGGAGACGGCTTACGACCCGCGCTCGCCGTACTCGGCTTCGAAGGCCAGCTCCGACCATTTTGTGCGCGCCTGGCACCACACCTACGGCCTGCCCATCAAGCTGAGTAACTGCTCGAACAACTACGGCCCCAACCACTTCCCTGAGAAGCTGATTCCGCTGGCCATTCACCGCCTGCGCACCAACCAGCCCGTGCCCGTGTACGGCAAAGGCGAAAACGTGCGCGACTGGCTGTTCGTGAAAGACCACGCCACGGCCATCGATGCGGTGTTCCACAAAGGCAAAAACGGCGACACCTACAACATCGGCGGCGTGAACGAGTGGCAGAACCTGAAGCTCATCGAGCTGCTCTGCGACGTGGTGGACCAGAAAACCGGCCAGGTGCAGGGCACCTCGCGCCAGCTCATCAAGTTCGTGACTGACCGCGCCGGCCACGACATGCGCTACGCCATCGACTCCTCGAAAATCATGAACGAGCTGGGCTGGAAGCCCTCCGTCACCTTCGAGCAGGGCCTGGCCCAGACCGTAGACTGGTACCTCGCCAACGAGGAATGGCTGAACAGCGTAACCAGCGGCGCGTACCAGGACTACAACGCCAAGCAGTACGCGGGGCGCTAGCGCAGCAATGAGGAATGAAGAATGAGGAATGAAGAATGAAGAATTACTTCGCCTGATTCAGCAGTAACAATTCCTCATTCTTCATTTCTCATTCTTAATTAAACGAAGTGTATAACACCCCCTTCCACGAGCGGCCGCTCGACAACCTGACTTTCCTTGTGACCGGTGGCGCGGGCTTCATCGGCTCCAACATCGTGGAGTACCTGCTGAAATACGGCGTGAAAAAGGTGCGGACCCTGGACAACTACTCCAACGGCTTCCGCAAAAACCTGGCGCTGTTTGCCGGCGATGACCGGCTGGAAATCATGGACGGCGATATCCGCGACGCGGCTACTTGTGCCGCCGCCTGCGCGGGCGTGGACGTGGTGCTGCACGAGGCCGCGCTGGGCTCGGTGCCCCGCTCCATCAAGGACCCGGTGCTGACCAACGACGTGAACGTGGGTGGCTTCGTGCAGATGCTGGCCGCTGCCAAAGACGCGGGCGTGAAGCGCTTCGTGTACGCAGCTTCGTCTTCAACTTACGGCGACCACCCCGGCCTGCCCAAAGTGGAAGACCGCATCGGCAAGCCGCTCTCGCCCTACGCCGTGACGAAGTACGCCAACGAGCTGTATGCCGACGTGTTTGCGAAGACCTACGGCATGGAAATCGTGGGTTTGCGCTACTTCAACATCTTCGGCCCGCGCCAGGACCCGGGCGGGGCTTACGCGGCCGTGATTCCGCTGTTCATCGACGCCATTCTGCGCAACGAAGCGCCCACGCTAAACGGCGACGGCGGCCAGACCCGCGACTTCACCTTCGTGGAGAACTGCGTGGAAGCCAACATCCGCGCCGCGCTGGTGGAGAACCCCGAGGCCCTGGGCCAGGTGTACAACATCGCCGTGGGCGACCGCACCTCCCTGGTGCAGATGTACGACATCCTGCGCGAAGAAGCGGGCTCAGACCTCGCGCCCAAGTTCGGCCCCGACCGCGCCGGCGACATCCGCGACTCGCTGGCCGACATCTCGAAGGCCAACCGCCTGCTGGGCTACCAGCCGCAGGTGCGCATCCGCGAGGGCCTGAAGCAGACGCTGGAGTGGTTCAAAGCCAACCAGGATTTTATTCAGGAGCGCAACTAGCTTGATTCAGGCAATAAAAAAGGCCGTTGGATGTGTCCAACGGCCTTTTTTATTGGGTATGTCTACTTAATCCACGAACAGCACTTGCGTCATCGTTTGGCCCACGGCTTTGAGCGTTTTGCGGTCGATGATGCTCATGTTGTCGGCGGTGGCGTGGTGGTAGGGCGGGAAGTAGTCGGTGCCGTAGCGCGGATGGTCGTAGATATCGACCGTCGGGATGCCGGCGTTGTTGGTGTACACGTGGTCGTCGGTGATGCCGCCGGTGTCTTCGTAGCGGAAGAAGTCGGAATAACCGAGCCGGGTGCCCACGCTCCAGATTTTATCGAGCGCGAACAGGGCCTTGGTGCGCGAGGTTTCTTCGCGGGTGAAGCTGCCGCCCTTGGCGCCCACCATGTCGAGCAGCACGCCGTACTCGGCCTTGTAGTTGGCGGGCAGCAGGTGCGTGCCCCAGTACTGCGAGCCCAGGCACCACGAGTCGGTGGTGCCGCCTTCGAGCTGGTTTTTGAGGTCCTTCTGGGTGCTTTCGTCGTGGCCCCAGTCTTCGGCATCGAAGAAGATGAAGTCGACGCCCACGTTGGGGGCCTGGGCCTCGGGCAGCTGGCTCAGGATGCGGGCCATTTCGAGGGCTACGGCCACGGCGCTGGCTCCGTCGGAGGCCCCGTCCATGGGTTTGTTGCGCTTCTTGGGGTCGGGGTCAGCATCGGCGAAGGGGCGTGTATCCCAATGCCCGAAAATGGCCACGCGGCGCACCGCCTGCGGCTGGTACTGCGCAATGATGTTGCGAGCGTGAATGTTGGTGCCGTCGAAGGTCATGGCTTCGAAGGGTTGCTCCATCACCTTCAGCTTGTAGCTTTTGAGCTTGCTCACCAGCCAGTTGCCGCAGGCAATGTGCGCCCTGCTGTTGGGCACGCGCGGCCCGAAGGCTACCTGCTTGGCCGTGAAGGCGTAGGCCGAGTCGGCGTTGAACACCGGCGCTTTGGGCAGGGCGGGCTCGGCGGCGGGGGCGCTGGTTTCGGCCGTTTCGGTGGCTTTTTTATCGGGGCAGCCGGTGAGCAGCACGAGGCCGGCCAGCGCGGCGAGGGGAAGGCGAAGGGTTGCGAGTTTCATGCGGAAAGCAATGCGGCGCGGACGGGTGAACCTCACCCCCGGCCCCTCTCCTCAGGAGAGGGGAGCCTGACGATTATGCGGTTATTGAATTTGCGGCGTGTTACTCCTCGCTATAGGCCCACTCCACGCCGGCCTTGGTGTCCTTTATCACAATGCCCTGGGTTTTGAGGGCACCGCGAATCTGGTCGACTTTGTCGTAGGCCTTGTCGGCTTTCGCCTCCGAATAGAAGCCGAGGGTAAGGGCAATGAGCTGCTCGGGGTCGACGGCGGTTTCTTCGCGCAGGCCCAACACGTCCTGCACCAGGGTGCGGTAGGTGGCGGCGGCCTGCGTGAGGGCAGCGGGCCCTACTTCGGCCAGCGCGGCCGGGTTGGCGGCCAGCGTATTGAAGCGCTTCAGTAGGTCGAACAGGGCGGCAATGGCGCGCGGCGTGTTCAGGTCGTCGTTCAGGAACTCAGCAGGCTTGGCGGCCAGTTGCAGCAGTTGCGCGGCCTCGGGCGTTAGGTCGGGGCCAATGCCTGACACCGCCAGCGAGTCGTCGCCGGCCAGCTTATCGAGCAGGCGCAGGCCGTTCATCAGCTTGCGGTAGCCTTTGCGGGCGGCCTGCAGCGCGTCGTCGCTCACGTCGACGGGCGAGCGGTAGTGGGCCTGCAGCAGGAAGAAGCGCACCACCATGGGCGAGTAACCCGATACCAGCGGCCCGGTTGGCCCGAGGAACATGTCGCCGAGCAGCACGAAGTTGCCCAGGCTCTTGCTCATCTTGGTGCCGTTCACGGTTATCATGTTGTTGTGCATCCAGATGCGGGCCTCGTCGGTGTGCGAGTGGCTGCCCTGGCTCTGCGCGATTTCGCACTCGTGGTGCGGGAACATGAGGTCGAGGCCGCCGCCGTGGATGTCGCTCAGCTCGCCGAGGTACTTGCGGCTCATGGCCGAGCACTCCAAGTGCCAGCCCGGGAAGCCTTCGCCCCAGGGCGAGGGCCAGCGCATGATGTGCTCGGGCGCGGCCTTCTTCCAGAGGGCGAAATCGAGCGGGCTGCGCTTCTCGCTCTGGCCCTCCAGGTTGGCGCGCGTGCCGGCCAGCTGGTCTTCGATGCTGCGGTTCGAGAGCTTGCCGTAGCGCTTGCCGTCCTCGTTGTACTTCGGCACGTCGAAATACACCGAGCCGTTCACCTCGTAGCCAAAGCCGTTGGCGATGATTTCCTCGATGACCCGAATCTGCTCGATGATGTGGCCGCTGGCCTGGGGCTCGATGTCGGGCGGCAGGCAGCCCAGGGCCAGCATGTGCTGGCGGTAGCGGTTGGTGAAGTGCTGGGCCACCTGCATGGGCTCGATGCGGGCGGCGCGGGCGGCCTTCTCCATCTTGTCTTCGCCGGTGTCGGCGTCGCTTTCGAGGTGGCCCACGTCGGTGATGTTGCGCACGTAGCGCACCTGGTAGCCCAAGTGGCGCAGGTAGCGCGTCAGCACATCGAACACCACCGGGCCGCGGGCGTTGCCCACATGGGCCTCGCTGTACACAGTAGGGCCGCACAGGTACACGCCCACCTGAGGCGCGTGCACGGGCTGGAATTCTTCTTTCTTGCGGGTAAGCGTGTTATAAAGCGAGAGCGACATGATGCAAAGGTAGCGGGCGAAAAACTCCCCTCCTTACTAAGGAGGGGATGTTGCGGCGAAGTCGCAACGGGGGTGGTTGTGGGTGTTGAACGAAAGTTGAACGGCAACAAGACCATAGTGTTCAAACGGCCCCGACGCCTGCCCTGCGGTGCCACCACCCCCGTTCGCGCTACAGCGCGAATGTTCCCTCCTTAGCTACGCTGACCTTCGGTTGGTAAGGCGGGGAGTTTGCTTCTTCCCACTCTTACTTCAGCCGGTACAGCGCTTCGAGCGGGTAATGGTCACTCCACTTGATTTCGTGGTGCACGCGGCAGCCCAGCACCTGCCACCCGGGCGAGGCAAACTGCTGGTCGATGCGCAGGAAGGGCAGCTGGCCGTGGTAGGTGGCCCCGATGCCCAGCCCAGCGGTGGCCCAAGCGTTTTGCAGGTGGTCGGCCAGCTGGTCGTAGGTGTAGGAATACGGCAGGTCGTTGAAGTCGCCGGCCAGCAGCACGGGGTAGGGCGAGCGCAGCACGCGGGCCAGCACGGTATCGACCTGGTTGCCGCGGGCCACGGCCCCGTTGCGGA
>NZ_BAAGZM010000147.1:0-8194 GCF_054778495.1 Hymenobacter agri | reverse complement strand
GCCGCCGTGGTGTCGTCGCTGAACGACGTGCCTATTGCCGGCCACGTGTGCCTGGCCGCCGAAGTGGGCCTGAGCGGCGAAATCCGGGCCGTGACGCGCCTCGACCAGCGCCTGGCCGAAGCCGAGAAGCTGGGCTTCCGCGAGATGTACGTGTCGCAGTTCAACGGCAAAAACCTGGATTTGAACCGCTCGGGCATGAAAACCTACCCCGTGGGACGGCTCGAAGAGGTGCTGGCAGGCTTATTTGGCTAGCAGCTTTCACCTGGCCTGATGCCCGCAGACATGAACACGACGCTAAGGCCGGTTCAACAGTTGGCTGCAGTTGATAAAAAAAGTAATACGCCGATTTGGATTTTATAAATCAAAAAGCCGTATCTTCGGAGTGTTGATAGGCTTTTACCGCGAATTTTATTCGGAGCCTGGCACTTTTCCCCGCTCTAATATTGTTGGCTCGGCCAACTGCTCGTATACCGCGTCATGACCGCACGATTTACTACCTACGTTCAACGAGTACTGGTGGCAGCCTTAGTAGCTGCGCCTGCGCTGAGCTACGGCCAGAGCAAGCATCACACGAAGCATCATGCCAAGCCGAGCACGCAGCACACAGCTGCCGCGCCGGCTTCGGCCGCTAAGCCGGCTGCTGCCCCTGCTGTAGTTGGCGAGGCTGCTGCTCCGGTGCCTGCTTCTCCAGCCGCGGCTCCGGCGAAGGCGGTTGCTCCGGCGGCGGCTCCGGCCAAAGCCGTGGTGGCCCTGCCGAAGCCCATGGCCAAGCCGGCCCCGGCCCCCGAGCCCACTGGCAAAGCCATCCTGATTGGTAAAATCAGCGGCTCGACCAACGACTCGGTGGCGGTGTCGCTGCGCGAGAACCCGCTCGACCCCAAGGACAAGCTCATTCGCGTGCCGGTGAACGAAAAGGGCGAGTTCAAGCTGGTGATTCCGCTGTTCGGGCCCACGAAGGCTGATTTGGTATACGGCGACGACGTAGCGCCGCTGTTTCTGGACGCGGGCACCGACCTGGACGTGCGCTTTAAGGGCAACGATATGTCGACCACGCTCAAGTTCAAAGCCAACGACGTGCCCACCGGCCTCGGCACCAAGCTGCGCAATGGCTCGAACCTGACAGAGCAGCAGCGCCACCGCCAGCAGGCCGCCAACGCTAACAACTACCTCTCGGAGTTCGACGCGCAGTTTGTGGAGAACGACGGCTTCCAGGTGCTGCCCGACAACATTCAGCTCTACGAAGCGCCGTTCATCTCCTTCCTGGAGTACCGCCGCAAGCACGAATTGGAGTTCTTGGAAGACCACGCCGCCAAGCAGTCGTTCACCCAGGATTTTTACAACTATGCCAAAGCGGAAGTGGTGTACTCGTATGCCAACGACAAGCTGACCTTTCAGGACCTGCGCGAGCAGGTGGTGAACACCGAGGGCCGCCTGAAAATGGCGCCCGACTACTACAACTTCCTGCGCGAGCCCGGCCTGCTGAACGACCCCAACGCCGCCCAGAGCGAGCTGTACCACGAATTCCTGCTCAATTACGTGCACTTCGCCGTGGCCCAGGACAAGCACCAGCGTGCCGACCCCGACTTCTACCCCGCCTGCTACGCCCTGACCGTGAAGAAGCTCAACGGGCCCACCCGCGCCGTCATTCTGGGTCGCATCCTGCAGGAGTCGTTCCGTTTCGGGCACGTGAAGCAGTCGGCCGCCATGCTGACCGATTTCCGCAACTACGATGCGCGCAATATTTATTACCCCACGCTGCTTACCGATTTCGACCGGCACAAGGACTTCGCCATTGGCGCGCCAGCCCCCGATTTCAAGCTGGCCACCGCCACCGGCGACACGGTGCACCTGCACGACTTCGCCGGCAAGCTGGTGTATCTAAACTTCTGGAAATCGACCAACGGCCTGTGCCTGCGCGACTTGGCTTACGCTCAGGAACTGATGCGCAAGTTTGAGGGCAAGAACATCGTGTTTGTGAACGTGGCGCTCGATGAGAACGAGCAGGCCTGGAAGTCGCTCGTGAACATTAAGAAGCTGCCCGGCGTGCAGGTGCGCGTGCCCGGCGGCGGCCTGCGCTCGGCCACGGCCCACGCCTATGCGCTGCAGGAAGTGCCCTCGTATTTCCTGGTAGGCGAGGATGGTACCTTCCTCAATACCAAGCCCAAGCGCCTGAGCAGCCGCGCGGCAATTGACGAAATCAACCAGTCGTTCGGCAAGGCCAGTACCTACACCAGCGCCATCGAATTCGCGCCGGCCACCAAGAAATAAGCGGCCCGCCCGCAACTGAAGTAGCGCGAACTTTGTAGTTCGCGTCCCCGCCCAGCACAAGTGGCGTCCGGACGCGAACTACAAAGTTCGCGCTACTGCTTTTTAGCCCTCCTGCATGCCCCTGCCTTTCGCCGATACCCGCAACCTGCTTGCCAAAGCCACGCCCCTGCGGGTGTGGAATACCCTGGAGGTAGTGGGCTCCTATATTCTGAGTAAAATCACGGGCAAGGCCCGGCTGCGGGGCCTGCCCATGGCCCTGAGCTTCGAGCCAACCACCAGCTGCAACCTGCGCTGCCCGGAGTGCCCCAGCGGCCTGCGCTCGTTTACGCGGCCAACGGGCATGCTACAGGGCGACTTGTTTAAGCGCACGATTGACGAGGTGGCCAGCCGGCTGTGGTACCTGATTTTTTACTTTCAGGGCGAGCCTTACCTGCATCCGCAGTTTCTGGAGCTGGTGAAGTACGCGTCGGATAAAGGTATTTACACCGCTACCAGCACCAACGCCCACTACCTCAACGACCAGAACGCGCGCAAAACGGTGGAAAGCGGCCTCGACCGCCTCATCATCTCGCTCGATGGCACCACGCAGGACGTGTACCAGCAGTACCGCGTGGGTGGCAAGCTGGAGAAGGTGCTCGAGGGCACCCGCAACGTGGTAAAATGGCGCAAGGAGCTGCAATCGAGTACGCCGCGCATCATCTTCCAGTTTTTGGTGGTGCGGCCCAACGAGCACCAGATTGACGATGCCCGCCAGCTGGCCGACGCGCTGGGCGTGGACGACGTGTGGTTCAAAACCGCCCAGATTTACGACCACGCCCACGGCTCGCCCCTCATCCCGACTATTGACTACTACTCGCGCTACCAGAACAACGGCGACAACACCTGGAGCCTGAAAAACAAGCTCGTGAACCACTGCTGGAAGATGTGGCACTCCTGCGTCATTACCTGGGACGGCCTGGTGGTGCCCTGCTGCTTCGATAAGGACGCCGAATACCGGCAGGGCGACCTCAAAACTGAAACCTTCGGCCAGCTCTGGCGTGGCCCCAAGTATCAGCGCTTCCGCAGCAGCCTGCTCAAAGGCCGCGACCAGATTGAGATGTGCCGCAACTGCTCGGAAGGTACCAAGGTGTGGGGGTGAGGAAGTGTTGAATGTCGAGGGCTGAATGAGTAGAACGACAACTCAACATTCAGCCCTCAACATTCAAAAATTCTTTTCTCTCCTGCGCCACTACGAGAAAGCCATAGCCAAATACCAGCAGGTTGAGGCCAATTTGCAGGCTCAGCGAATCGACAACCAGCATGGCGGTGGCTTGGGCAATGAGGAAGCAGACAATGGCCGGGTTGCGGCGCGGGCCCGGCCGTAGCAACGGCCAGAATAGCAGCGCCAGCAGCAGCCCGAGCCCGAGCACGCCACCACCCATCAACGCTTCCAGATACTGGTTATGTACTTCGACCCGGTTGGCCGGCCGCAGGCCGAAGTCGTGCCACGCGTATTGCTCCTGCATGGCCACGTGCGTATCGGCCGGGCCAACCCCCAGCAGCCAGTGCTGGCTGATAACATTGCCGGCGGTTTCGATGGCCGCCAGCCGCCGGGCCAGCGAATAATTGTTCATGTCCTGGCCCAGCGTGTACTTCTGTACATCCCAGATGGAGCCGGCCACCCGCTGCCTCACCGAGTCGAGCGAGTGGTAGGCCAGTAAGGGCACCAGTAGCAGCCCGGCCAGCAGGGCCACCCCTAGTAGTACGTGCCGCGAGCTCAGCAGCCAGCCTACATAGGCTAGCAGCCCCACGTACAGCACCAACAGCCCCGTGCGGTAAGCCAGCACGTGTAAGACCAGCAGCGCGCCTGCGGCCGCTGCCAGCAAAGCCGTGCGGAGTACCGGCCCGGCCAGCGGATTGCGCCGCAGCAGTAGCCCCCAGAAAAAGGCCAGTGCCAGCATAATACCGAATGGAATATGAAACAGGCGGGTAACTGCTTCAAGGTTCTGGCCAGCGTTGATGGCCTGATTGAAGCGGGCTGCATCGACGAGGTAGTAAGCCATGGTGGCAATGCCTACCGCGCTGGTACCCAAAACGAATAGGGCGCCTACCGTTAGCCGTTGCCAGCGCGTGAGCGGAACGGCTAGCGTAAACGCCATCGGCACGGCCAGCCACGGCAGGCTGCGAAATAGCTCGTGCCGCCACACGGTGCTTTCGCTGGTGTACAGGCCACTCACGAGCAGAAATGCTACCAGGGCTGCGGCTCGCATCGCAGCGCCGTTGCGGTAGTAGCCGGGCAGGTCGCGCCGTAGGGTAGGATTGGCCAGCACAGCCAGCACACCAGTTACCGGCGCCAGCGCAACCAGCGACCGCGCTGCCAATAGCCCCATCACTCCTGCCAGCGACGCCAGCCAGAGCAGATGCTGCGAAAGGCGCCCCGAAACATAATACTGCACCACTAAAAGCCGAAAGAGAATTGCTGGCCCCAAAGCGAATAAGCCGGATGGGGGTTGGGCCACTACCCGCACCAAATGTACCAGCCACTCTGTTAATACGCGCGGCTATTTACTTACAAAAGCCACCGCAATAACCGGGTAGCCGGGGTATTGCGGTGGCTTTTGCAAGGGGTAGTACCAACCAGCCAATCGGCTGTGCAACAAACAAGCGGGCGGCTATTTCACCTTCTTCGTCAGGTTCTTGCCGAGGTCTTCCACCTTTTTCAGGAAGTCGTCGGTGTCGCCGTCGGCGTAGGTGCCGAAAGCAGTCGAAATGGTGCCTTTTACCCCGTCAGTAGCTTCGATGGCGTAGAGGATGGACATGTCGTCGGGGTTGCTTTCGCCTTCGAAGCGGTAAAAGTCCACGATGGTTACTTCGTCGGGCGCGTAGCTTTTGTTCGAGTCGCTGCCGATGGTTTGCAGCCGGCCGTCCACCACGTTGAAATCCTGGGTGAAGCCTTCTTTATTGAGTCGGTTCTCGACGCTCACGAGCGAGCGTTCTTCTTCTTTATCCTGCATGGCGGTGGGGTGTTTTGAAGGGAGTAGATAAACGGCGGGGCGCCCGGGCTGCAAAGCCAGCCGCCCCCGTTCCGGCTATACGGAGCCAGGACGGGGGCGGGTTATGTTAATCCCAACTAAATAGCAAAATTGCTTTATTTGGCCGTGGCACGGCGCTCGATGGTGCGTTGCAGGGCCTCCACGTCGATTTGCCCGCAGGCCCCGCCGCAGCCCTTGGCGCAGCCGGCCGCCGTTTTGCTGAAAAACGCCCGATAGAAAATGCGGCCCACGTAGAACGCCGCCGCCACAAAAAGGGCGGCAATCAAAAAATATTGAATTTCGAGGGAAGTGATGGTCAGCAGAAGCATAGCGGAATAACTGCGGAGCGAAAAGAATAGTTTGCGCGGCTAGCGCCAGAACTCGCCGATAGCGGCCTGCATCTCGACGTGGATGAGGCGGTTGCTGGCCACAATCTCGCGCCCAAACAGCGGGTCGCCATCCGTCAGAAACTGCGTAACGTGGCCGCCGGCCTCACGCACCAACAGAATGCCGGCCGCCACATCGTAGGAGTTCAGGTTGAACTCGAAGAAGCCTTCGCAACGGCCGGCGGCCACGTAGGCCAGGTCGGCCGCGGCCGAGCCCAGGCGGCGCACGCCGTGGCTGCGCTGGAAAAACGCGCCGAGAATTTTCAGAAAGTCATCGAGCCGGCCGAAGTCGTGGTAGGGGAAGCCGGTGGCAATGAGCGAGCTGTTGAGCTCGGCTACGTCGGTGACGCGAATGGGCTGGTCGTTGCAGAACGCGCCGCCGCCGCGCACGGCCCGGAAGCTTTCATCGCGGCCTACCTCATGCACCACGCCCACCACCAGCTCGCGGTGCTGCACCAGCGCTACGCTGATGCAGTACACCGGCAGCCCGTGCACGAAGTTGGTGGTGCCGTCGAGCGGGTCGATTATCCACACAAACTCCTCGGCGTGGGCGTCGGGCCCGGCCGTGCCTTCCTCGGTGATGAAGCCGGCTTCGGGCAGCAGTTCGCGCAGGCCGGCCACGAGGCGGCGCTCGGTTTCCTGGTCCACGTAGCTCACGAGGTCGTGCAGGCCCTTGTGCTCCACTTTATCGCGGTCGAAGGTGGCCGCTTCCTGGCTGATGAACTGCGCCGTGCGGCGGCACAGGGCCGCTAGGTCGTGGGAGAGTTGGGTGAAGTCGGGAGTCATATTATTGAACGGTGTAGAGACGCAATATTTTGCGTCTCGTCGTTGCTGATGTTGTTTGGTTGTTTGTGAGAACGACGCAGTCCTGCTCGTTCAATGCGAGTCGTTCAACGACGAGACGCAAAATGTTGCGTCTCTACCCCACAATGGCGCGTTTCCGCGTGAAGCCCAGCACGATGGCCGTCAACAGACCCAGCACCGCCAACAGCTGCGCGCCGCGGCCGATGAGCTCGCCGTGGCGGGCGTAGAAGGTCACTTCGTCGTTCAGGTGCACGGTGGCGCGGCTGGCCGTCGGAATCCAGGCCGGCTCGCGCTGGGTGATTTCGCCTTTCTGGTTGATGAAGCCGGTGAAGCCGGTGTTGGCCGAGCGGGCCAGGTCGCGGCGCGTTTCGATGCAGCGCAGCTGGCCATAGCTCAGCAGCTGGCGATAGCCGGGCGAGTCGTGCCACCACGCGTCGTTGGTGGGCAGGCCCAGCAGCGTGGCCCCGTTGCGAGCGTATTCGGCCACAAAGTCGCCGTAGATAGATTCGTAGCAGATAACCGGGGCCACGCGCAGGGCCGGAGCATTGGCCGGGGCCGGGTACACGGTGCGCTCGGCCTGGCTGCCCACACTGCCCACGGTGCCGCCCAAGTCGATGTGCGAGATGATGGACACCAGCGCTGGCGGAATCTTTTCCACGCCCGGCACCAGCCGCGACTTGTGGTAGAGCGCCACGCGGGCGCTGGCATCGGCGAAGTATGCGCCGGTGTTGAAGAAGTCGTAGTAGCCGAGGTCGTCGCGGTAGCGGGCGGTTTCGCTGGCGGCCTCCTTGTTCGGGTACGAGCCCAACGTGGTGATGCCCGTGAGCAGGGCCACGCCGGGATGGCGCGTCATCCACTCGCGGATGCGGCGGATTTTCGGGTTGCTTTCAATCGTGTTTTCCCACACCGCTTCCTCCAGCGCCGTTTCGGGCCAGATGATGAGGCGCGTCTGAGGCGTGAGCTTCTGCTCCGACAGTGCCAGAAAGCGCGTCAGCTGCTCGTTGTAAGGGATGAACTTGGGGCCGCCTTCAAACTTCTCCACGTAGGGGTCGAAGTTGGGCTGCACCACTACCACCTCGGCCGTTGGGCCTTTTTCCTGGTAGTTGTGGCCGATAATGCCCGATACAACCAACGGCAACACCACGGCCAGCACCGGCATGGCCCAGCGCCAGCGAGCCGGGCTTTCGAGCGCCCCGGCAGCAACGCCGCGCCGGCCGTACCACGCCCGGAATACCAGCAGGTTCACGGCCCATACCCACACCGAGCCGCCCAAGAAGCCCGTGTACTCGTACCACTGCACCCAGCCGGGTGCGGCCGCGAAGCCGTTGCCCAGCGTCAGCCAAGGCCAGGTGATGTCCCAGTGCAGGTGTAGCTGCTCGAAAGCAATCCAGTACACCGGCAGCAGGGCATAGCCCCAGCGGTAGCCCAGCCGCTTGTGGGTCTGGCGGAAGGCCATCAGCGGCAGGCACATCAGCAGCGCATTCAGCACCACGGCGGCGATGCCGGCGGGCAGGCTGGCGTAGCTCACCCACCAGGTAGTGAGGGCGTTCCAAAGCAGCAGCATGAGGTAGGTGTGCGCAAATACCTGGCCCTTGCGCGCGCCCCGCGCTGTGAGGCGGCGCTCCATCAGCAGGTAGGGCACCCAGGCCACGAACAGCAGCGGCACCGTGAGGGCGGTGGGCCAGGGCATCCAGCCGGCACACAGTAGCAGGCCGCCCAGCACGG
>NZ_BAAGZM010000146.1:0-8246 GCF_054778495.1 Hymenobacter agri | reverse complement strand
CGGCCACCGAAGCCACGTTCCGGGCCGCGGCGGCGGCGGCGTTGCGCGGAGCCCAGCCGCACGAGGACAACCGCTTCAAAGTAGAGCTGGCCCAGAACACGCTGGTGCAGGCGTTGATGAAAGTGGCCGGCTAAGATTTGCAAAGAGGCCGCGAGAACGTCATGCTGAGCGCAGTCGAAGCATCTCGCGTGGGGTAGTAACTCAATCGTTGCAACGTCATTGCTTAGTGACTGCACGCGAGATGCTTCGGCTTCGCTCAGCATGACGTTCTTCTTTTCAGCATAACGCAGCTATTATCATGGATACCGAACCAAAATTTTTCGAAACCAACCCCAAAGCCGGCGTGGTGGGCCAGCCCCTAAACCGCGTGGACGGCCGCGACAAGGTGATGGGCCGGGCCAAATACGCCGCCGAATACAACCAGTTGCCCGGCCTAGTGCACGCCGTCATCAAAACCAGCGACGTGGCCAAAGGCCGCATCACGGGTTTTGACATGTCGGCGGCCCAGAAGCAGCCGGGCGTGCTGGCCATTCTCACCTATCAGAACATTCCCAAGCTGGCCAAAACGCCCAACGATGCCGACGGCAAAAAGGCCATCGGCGCGCCTATGGGCTACCTGCCCCTGACGGACGACCAGATTCACTACGCCGGGCAGCCGGTGGCCGTGGTGGTAGCCGACACACTGGAGCGCGCCCAGTACGCCGCCGCCCTGCTGAAAGTGCAGGTAGCCGCCGAAAAGCCCATTGCTTCCTACGAAGACCCCAAGGCCCAGCTGTTCGACCCCGAGAAGATTCAGGACGGCAAAGCGGCCGGCCACGTGAAGCGCGGCGATGCGCAGGCAGCTTTCGCGGCTGCCCCCATCCAGCTCACGCATAAGTACACGCACGCCATCAACCACCACAGCCCGATGGAGCCCGGGGCCACCACGGCCCACTGGGAAGCGCCCGACCGCCTCACCATCTACGAATCGACGCAGGGTGTGACGCGCACGCAGAAGTCGGTGAGCACCATGCTGGGCCTCTCGGCCGAGCAGGTGCGCGTCGTCACGAAGTACCTCGGCGGCGGCTTCGGCTGCAAGGGCTCAGCTTGGCCGCACACCATTCTCACGGTGCAGGCCGCTAAAGCGGTGGGCCGGCCGGTGAAGCTGGCCCTCACGCGCCCGCAGATGTTTACGGGTATGGGCCACCGCGAAGACCAAACCCAGACCCTGCGCCTGGGCGCGACCAAGGACGGCAAGCTCACGGCCCTCATCCACGAGAAAACCTCGACTACGTCGCCCTGGGACAATTATGCCGAGTCGAACAGCAAAATCATCAACATGCTCTACGAGTGCCCCACGTTCGAGGCCTCGTACCAGCTGGCGCGGGCCAATGTGATGACTTCGACCTTCACCCGCGCCCCCGGCGAGGCCCCCGGCTCGTTTGCACTGGAAAGCTCGATGGACGATTTGGCCTATCAGTTGGGTATTGACCCCATCGAAATCCGGCTGCGCAACTACGCCGAGAAGGACCCCAGCAACGGCCACGCCTGGAGCAGCAAGAGTCTGAAACAGTGCTACCAACGCGGAGCCGAGCTATTTGGCTGGAGTAAGCGCAACCCCAAGAACGGCGCCACCCGCGACGGTCGCCTGCTGGTGGGCTGGGGCATGGCCACGGCCAGCTACCCGGTGCATAACTCGCAGGGCACCGCCCGCGCCCGCCTCTACGCCGACGGCCACGCCGTGGTGCAGGCTGGCGCCACCGACCTAGGCACCGGCACCTACACCGTGATGACGCAGGTAGCCTGCGATGCCTTGGGCCTGCCCGTGGATAAAGTGCGCTTCGAGCTGGGCGATACCAAGCTGCCCACCGCGCCCAACTCGGGCGGCTCGGTGGCGGCCGGCACGGTGTCGTCGTCGGTATACATGGCCGTGCAGGATTTGTGGCAGAAGCTCATTAAGGTGGCCGTGCTCGATAAGAAGTCGCCCCTTTACCGCGCCAAAATCGCCGACGTGGAAGCCAAAGGCGGCCGCCTTCAGCTGAAATCGGACCCGAAAAAAGGCGAAGGCTTCGCCGACCTGATGAAGCGCGCCGACATGAGCGACATCGAAGGCAACGGCCAGGGCCGCTACGGCAGCGGCTACGAAGACGCGCAAGCCGCCGCCAACGCCGACCAAAGCAAAAAGGACGAAGCCGCCCAGCACTCCATGCACTCCTTCGGTGCGCACTTCTGCGAGGTGAAGGTGGACCCCGACCTCGGTACCGTGCGCGTCACGCGCTGGGTGAGCGTGCACGGCGCGGGGCGCATCCTCAACGCCAAAACCGCCCGCTCGCAGATTATCGGCGGCAGCATCTTCGGCATCGGCGCGGCCCTGATGGAAGGCACCGTGCGCGACCAGAACTTCTCGCGCTACACCAACGCCAGCCTGGCCGACTACCACATCCCCGTGAACGCCGACATCCCGGAAATGTCCGTGGAGTTCATCGATGAGCACGACCCGTACATCAACGCCATGGGCGTGAAGGGCATCGGCGAAATTTCGATGGTGGGCGTATCGGCGGCAGTGGCCAATGCTGTGTTCCACGCCACCGGCAAGCGCGTGCGCGAACTACCTATTACGCCCGATAAGGTACTGGGCACGAAAGCAGTCTAATTCACACTCTCGTCTGTCATGCTGAGCCGAGCGAAGGGCCTTATCACGCGGGAAATTCCTGAGTGATAAGGCCCTCCGCTCGGCTCAGCATGACAGACGTTTTTTAGCCCCATGCAAAGCACCCAGCCCGATGCCCCCGTAGCCCTGCTCCTGCTGGCCGCCGGGGCCTCCACCCGCATGGGCCGCCCCAAGCAGCTCCTGCCCTATCACGGCCGAACCCTGCTCCGCCACGCCGCCGAAACAGCCGAGGCTAGCGGCTGCGCGCCCGTGGTACTCGTTACCGGGGCCTTGCACGAGGAGTTGATTATTGAAGTGGCTGGCCTGCCCATCCAGGCCGTGCGCAACTTAAATTGGGAATCCGGCATGGCCTCGTCCATCCAGACCGGGCTGGCGGCCGTGGCCCCGGCGCAGCCCCGCGCCGTCCTCATCATGCTGACGGACCAGCCAATGGTAACACCCGCGCTGCTGCAGCAGCTGGTGGCGCAGCAGCAGCTGCTGCAGGCGCCCATCGTGGCCGCCGCTTATGGCGACACGTTGGGCGTACCCGCCATCTTCGCTCAGGCAATATGGCCGCAGCTAATGCAGCTACAGGGGCAGCAAGGCGCGGTGCGGCTCATTGCGGGGTTGGGCGCGGCCGTGGGGCGGGTGGCTTTTCCGGAAGGATTGCTCGACGTGGATACGCCGGAGCAATACGCGGCGCTGGTGTCGTCGAAATGAAGAATTTGGTTGTTACTTGCCGGCATGAAATCACTATTCCGCCTCTGCCCGGTGGTCTTGTTTTCAGTCTGCGTAGTGTCGGTCGCGACGCTGCCTGGCTGTGGCAAGAAATCGGGTTCCACTCCCGCTCCTTCGCGCGCCAAGCTGGCCATTCGCCGCCTACAAACCGATGGCAACAATACGATGCTTTACATTCAGGTGCGCCGCGAAGACGCTGGCGAGCCGTTTCTGGAGCGCATCGGGGGTAACTCCGACACCTACGGCGGCATCGCCGAAACCGGCCCCGAAACCGACGCGCCAACGGGTAAATACAGCTTTCGCGCCTGGTACCCCGATGTTGTGGCCAACCCACGGTACCCCTACAACCCGCCTCTGCGTGGCAAAGCCCACGCCGAGCTGCTCGTGAATGGCCAGGTGCAGGCCACGCTCGACCTCGATGCCTCCCGGCCCAACTTTGAGCGCGACACCTGCTCGCGCACGGTTACGCTACAGGTGCAGTAGCCCAAATTTGTTCTCGCTTCACGCAGCGCCTTTGGATGGTTTGGGTCTTGCTGGCCACGGCCCCCAAAGGCGCTTTTATTTCGTACCCGATTCCAGCTTGCGCAACTTGTCGGCCCGCCACGCGGTGATGGCTACCACTACCAGCGTCATCAGCCCGCCGAATACCACCGAGCGCACCGTGCCCAGCAGCCGGGCCGCCGTACCGCTTTCGAAGGCCCCAATCTCGTTGCTGGAGCCAATGAAGATGTTGTTCACCGCCGACACCCGCCCCTTCATATACTCGGGCGTGTAGAGGTGGATGAGCGTGGAGCGCACAATCACCGATACCGAATCGAACACGCCCGTCAGAAACAGCAGAAACAGCGACAGGAAGAAATTCTTCGACAGCGCGAAGCCAATCGTAGCCAGCCCGAAGCCCGCCACCGCCCACAGCAGTTTCAGCCCGGCCCGGCGTTTCAACGGGAAATACGTCAGGAACACCGCCATCAGCACCGAGCCGACGGCCGGAGCGGCCTCCAGGTAGCCGAAGCCGGTGGCGCCCACTTTCAAAATGGTGGAAGCGAACACGGGCAGCAGCGCTACCGCCCCGCCAAACAGCACCGCGAACATATCCAGCGACAGCGCCGCCAGCACCAGCTGGTTGCTAAAAATGAATTTTAGGCCACTCAGCACGTTTTCCTTCAGGCTGAGACGCTCGCCTCCTTCGGCGGATGGCAGCGGGCGGCTTGCAATGAGCCCAAACTGCCACAGCGCCAGCGCCAGCATGGCCGCGCTCACCACGTAGGAATTGGCCACGCCCAGCTGGGCAATCAGGTAGCCGCCCACGGCCGGGCCCAGCACCGCCGAGGCCTGCCAGCTAGTCGAGTTCCACGTCACGGCGTTGGAGAGCAGGTCGCGCGTGGGCAGCAGCTGCGGCATAAACGAAAACAGCGCCGGCCCCATAAAGCCCCGCGCAATACCGCTCACAAAAATCACCGCGTACAGCGGCAGCGTGTAGAGCGCGTCCTTCGCCAGCAGGCCCAGGCCGTAGGGCCTGGCCAGCACCGCCAGGGCCACCGCGCACAGCAGCAGCAGCGCCAAGGCCGGCATCACAATGCGCTTGCGCGGCACCGAATCTGCCACGTAACCCGCGTAGAGCGACACCACAATGCTGGGCACGGCCTCCGACAAGCCAATGAGGCCCAGCGCCAGCGGGTTATTGGTAAGGTGGTAAATCTGCCAGCTTACCACCAGCCCCTGAATGCGGGTGGCAATGGTGAGCAGCACCCGTGCCGACACCAGCCGGCGAAAATCGGGCACGCGCAGCGCCGCGTAGGGGTCGTGGGCGGGCGCAGAATCGGCGGAAGGCAGCATAAGCAGAAAACCACCTGTACGGGTGGGCAGCGGCAAAGGTAGCCGGGGCCGGGCGCGGGCTGGCTTTGCGTGGGTGTTTCGGTTATCTTGCAAGAGCACTTCTGACCGCGCTTCCGCTTCCTCCCCATGCCCGACTTCGGCCTCGACATCATGCCCCGCCCCGACCTGCCGGCCGTAGTGGCCCGCTGGCAGCGCGAAATCAGCGAAACCGAGTTGCACGACGGCTATTTCGCCATTCTGGCCGCCGCCGATGCCCTCGGCTGCTGGCGCTGGCTGCTCGACCTGCGCCGCCGCGAGGAGCTGGCCACTCCCGCCCTCACGCAGTGGATGAACCACGAGTTCTTTCCGCGGCTGGTGGGGCGCTACGCCCAGCCTGTGCGCATTGCGTTTCTGGCCTCGCCCCTGCGCGCCCAGCTGCAGGCCTCCGACAGCTCGGTGGCGGCCATCAGCGCCAAATCGACCATCGAAGAGGGCTACCTCAGCGCGCTTTTTACCGACGAAGCAGCGGCCCACCGCTGGCTGGCACAGTGAACTAGCGCTGCTGCCCAAAATCTTTTGCTTCGGGCGGAAACTTTTTTTCGTGAATTTGCCTACGGCCAAACCCTTAAAAAAGGCCCAGATGAAGTTTTCGGGAAGGTTGCTTCAAATTCCTGAAAATATTTTGTCATTTTTCGGGTAAGCGCTATTGCGAAAGTGCGCGGCATTTTTCTACATTTGGACAGAATCCAGCGGCGCGACGCACCTGTCGCCGCGGAGCTCCCAAAATATTTACCGGTAACTGCATACTATGGCCTAAAGCTCTACGTTCCCTCCTCACCGTAGCCCTTTATGGACCTCTTGCAACCGAGCGACTCCGCGCTCATCTCGCTCTACCTGGCTGGCCAGGAATCTGCTTTCGGCCTCCTCCTGGAGCGCCACCGCAGTCGTGTGTTCACGACTATCCTGCTCATCGTGCGCGATGAAGAGGTGGCCGAGGACCTGTTGCAGGATACGTTCATCAAGGCCATCCACACCATGAAAAGCGGGCGCTACAACGAAGAGGGCAAGTTTGCCCCCTGGATTTGCCGCATCGCCCACAACTTGGCCATCGATTCGTTCCGTCGCAATAAGCGCACGCCCCACGTGAGCCTGACCGACAACGACCGCCTCGCCAACACCCTCACCCTGGCCGACGACGGCCCCGACGACGCCCTGGCCCGCGAAGAAACCCACACCCGCCTGCGCGCGTTAATTCAGGAGCTGCCCGCCGCCCAAAAGGAGGTATTGCTGATGCGCCATTACGGCGACATGAGCTTCCAGGAAATTGCCGACGCTACTGGTGTGAGCATCAACACGGCGCTGGGCCGGATGCGCTACGCGCTGATTAACCTGCGGAAGAAGATGACCGCAAATTCCCTGCATCATTATGATTCAAACTTTACCGTATTCGACGCTACTCCAGTATGTATACAACGAATTGCCTCCTGAAAGGCAGCGCGAGGTAGAGGAGGCATTGCAGCACGACCCGGACTTGGCCGCCAGCTGCGCCGACCTCCTTTTGGCCCAGCGGGCGCTCGACGGAGTACGTCGGGAGCCGCGGCCCGCCACCTCCGAGGCCATTTTGCGCTACTCGCGCACTTTTTTAAGCAAGTCCTGAGCCCCTTCGATTTTTTGTGGCGGCCGCTGCACACCCCGCGCTGGCGGGCATAGTGTAATCGCCTAGGAAAAGAACGTCATGCTGAGCGCAGCCGAAGCATCTCGCGTGCTGAAGTAATCCTAACAATTGGATTTACTACCATACGCGAGATGCTTCGGCTGCGCTCAGCGTGACGTTCTTTTTTAGAGCCATTTTCGCGGTCCTACTTTTGCGCTCCGCTCACTCCCCCACCGCATGACTCGCGCCGCCCGGTTCCGCTACTTTCTCGATTACTTCACCACCAACTTTCCGGAGCCTAAAACCGAGCTTGCGTATAACAATCCGTACGAGTTGATTGTGGCCGTGGTGCTTAGCGCGCAGTGCACCGACAAGCGCGTAAACCTGGTGATGCCCGCGCTGCTGGCCGAATTTCCTACCGCCGCCCACCTCGGCGCGGCTTCGGCCGACGACATTTTTCCCTTCATCCGCAGCGTTTCCTACCCCAACAACAAGGCTAAGCACCTGGCGGGCCTGGGCCGCATGCTCACCACCGATTTCGCCGGCGAGGTACCGAGCCAAATTGATGAGCTGCAGCGCCTGCCCGGCGTAGGCCGCAAAACCGCCAACGTGGTAGCTTCCGTCATTTATAACCAGCCCGCAATGGCGGTCGATACGCACGTTTTCCGAGTGTCACACCGGCTGGGGCTGGTGCCGAAAACCGCCACCACGCCGCTGGCCGTGGAGAAGGCACTGGTGCGCTATATACCGGAAGAATACATCAATAAAGCCCACCACTGGCTGATTCTGCACGGTCGCTACATCTGCGTGGCGCGTTCGCCGAAGTGCAGTATCTGCCCGCTGGCCCCTAGCTGCGCCTACTTCGAGAAGTATTTTGGCAAGGCTGCGGCCGTTGTGCCAATTGAAGAAAAGTAGCATCTGCTGCACCACGAGGCACTTCCATAGTACATATAGTTCCATTTGGAGTGCTAGGCAGCACAAAAGGCAAACTGACCAGCACAAAATTATTACACCGCCGCTTCCAGAATGTGCTGCACCTGCGCGGCTAGCTGTTGGCGGTCGAAATGCTGCTGAGCGAATGCGCGACCATTGCTACCGGCGGCGGCCAGCAGCGGCAGTTGCGCGAGCAGCTGGCGCAGGCGGGCAGCCAGCGCTTCGGGCGCGCCGGCCGGCACATACCAGCCGCAGGCGTGCTGCTCTACCAAGGCCTTCGTCCAGCCCGCGTTGGTGACCACTACCGGCGTGCCCACCGCCAGCGAGTCGTAGAGCTTGGCCGGGGAGTTGGCATCGAGCACTGGCAGCCCCAGAAACGACACCACCGACACCTCGGCCAGTGCAAACCACGCGAACACCTCATGCCGCGCCTGCCCACCTATCAGCCGGATGCGCCCCGGCCAGCGCGCCGCCGCC
>NZ_BAAGZM010000145.1:0-8271 GCF_054778495.1 Hymenobacter agri | reverse complement strand
GGGGTTGCTGCTGGGCGGGAAGCCGGTGTTGGCACTGCCGGCACCCTGGCCGTAGTTGCCGCGGTTGTCGCCGGACTGGCCGCGGCCGTCGGGCGCCTTCTGGCTGGCAGTTTTCACCAGCTTGTTGTACTCGGTGATGAGCACCTGCTCGTCGATGCCGAAGGTGGCCGAAGTCTGCTGCAGAAACACCTGCCGCTTGATGGCGTCGGGCACTTTGGCGATGCTGTGCAGCACGTCGCGGATGGCCTCAGCCTTCTTCACCGGGTCGTTGCTGGCCTCGCGGGCCACCAGCGTGGTCTTAAAGGTGATAAAGTCCTGGCTCTTGGTTTCGATGTACTCGGTGAAGCGCTGGTCGCCCACCTTGCGGATGTAGGAGTCGGGGTCGTCGCCGTCGGGAAACAGCACCACGCGCACGTTCAGGCCGCCTTCGAGCAGCAAATCGGTGCCGCGCAGCGAGGCTTTGATGCCGGCCGCGTCGCCGTCGTAGAGCACCGTCACGTTGTCGGAATAACGCTTGATAAGCCGAATCTGGCCCTCCGTAAGAGAAGTACCCGACGAGGCCACCACGTTTTTGATGCCGCCCTGGTATAGGCTCAGCACATCCAGATACCCTTCCACCAGGTAGCACACTTCCTGCGTGCGGATGGCCTGCCGGGCCTGGAACAGGCCGTACAGCACGTCCGACTTATGGTAAATCTCCGACTCGGGCGAGTTCAGATACTTCGCCATCTTGTCGTCGCGCTTGAGCGTGCGCGCCCCGAAGCCCACCACCCGGCCGCTGATGTTGTGAATGGGGAACATCACGCGGCCCCGGAACCGGTCGTAGCGCCGGCCGGTGTCCTTGCCCTGGTCGTCGGTACGGATGACGGTGAGGCCGGTTTTTTCGAGGTATTTCTTGTCGAAGCCGGCCGTTTCGGCGGCTTTCATCAGGTCGTCCCAGCTGTCGAGCGAGTAGCCCAGCTCGAAGGTCTGGATGGTGCTCAGGTTGAGGCCGCGCTCCTTGAGGTAGCCGTAGCCGATGCTCATGCCCTCCTCGGAGTTGAGCAGCAGGCGGTGGTAATGGTTTTTGGCGAAGTCGGAAACGATGAACTGCGAGTCGCGCTCGTTCTGCTCGAGCTGCTGCTGGGGCGTCTTTTCCTCCTCCTGAATCTCGATGGCGTACTTGCGGGCCAGGTACTTGAGGGCTTCCACGTAGCTGGTGCCCTCCACGTCCATCACAAACTGCACCACGCCGCCGGCCTTGCCGCAGCCGAAGCACTTGTAGAGCGACTTGGCCGGGTTCACCGAGAACGAGGGCGACTTCTCGTTGTGGAACGGGCACGGGGCCCACAGATTCTGGCCCTTGCGCTTGAGCTGCACGAAGTCGCCGACGACTTCCACAATGTCGGCGGTCTGGATGATGTGGTCGACTAATTCTTTGGGGATGCGGGCCATCGGGGGCTATTCAGGGGCAAATGGGGGCGGGCAGCTACTAAATGAACGTCATGCTGAGCGTAGCCGAAGCATCTCGCGTGCCACCACTAATCAATGACGTTGCAACGATTGGATTACCACCACACGCGAGATGCTTCGGCTGCGCTCAGCATGACGTTCTGGATAGTGCGGCAGTAAGCGTCACAACAAATTTCGCCCTACTTTCTCCTACGTCCTACCTTTGCCCGGAATAAACTCCGCGCAAGATGCCCGCATACCGTCCCGAAGAAATCGAAAAGAAGTGGCAGGCCCACTGGAAACAGCATAGCACCTTCCAGGCCCAGAACCACTCCGACAAGCCCAAGTACTACGTGCTCGACATGTTCCCCTACCCCTCCGGGGCGGGCCTGCACGTGGGGCACCCGCTGGGCTACATTGCCTCCGACATCGTGACGCGCTACAAGCGTCTGCAGGGCTTCAACGTACTGCACCCCATGGGCTTCGACTCGTTTGGCCTGCCCGCCGAGCAGTACGCCATCCAGACCGGCCAGCACCCCGCGCTCACCACCGAGCAGAACATCAACACCTACATTCAGCAGCTCAGCAGCCTGGGTTTCAGCTACGACTGGAGCCGCGAGGTGCGCACCTCCGACCCCAGCTACTACAAGTGGACGCAGTGGATTTTCCTCAAACTGTTCAATTCCTGGTATAACCTCGACACCGACCGCGCCGAGCCCCTCACCGAGCTTACCGCCCGCTTTGCCGCCAGCGGCAGCGAAGGCATTCGGGCCGCCGGCGACGACGAGGAGCGGCAGGTGTTTACCGCCGGGCAGTGGGCCATGTTCACGGAAAAGCAGAAGCTGGCTGCCGTGCTCCCCTACCGCCTCGCCTACCAGCAGGATACCTACGTGAACTGGTGCCCCGGCCTGGGCACGGTGCTCTCGAACGATGAAGTGAAGGACGGCCTGAGCGAGCGCGGCGGCTTTCCCGTCGAGCGCCGCCTCATGCCGCAGTGGAGCCTGCGCATCACCGCCTACGCCGACCGCCTGCTGCAGGGCCTCGACCAGCTCGACTGGCCCGATGCCGTGAAGGAGATGCAACGCAACTGGATTGGCAAGAGCATCGGGGCCGAAGTCACCTTCCCGGTGCAGGGTTCCGAGGCCCAAATCAAGGTCTACACGACGCGGGTTGACACCATTTACGGCGCTACCTTCCTCGTGCTGGCGCCCGAGCACGAGCTGGTCGACCAGCTCACCACGCCCGAGCAGCGAGCCGCGGTGGATGAATACATCGCCGCCACCAAGCGCCGCTCCGACCGCGACCGCATGGCCGACGCCAAAACCGTGTCGGGCGTGTTCACGGGTGCCTACGCCCTGAACCCGGTGAACAACGAGCCCGTGCCCATCTGGCTGGCCGACTACGTACTGGCCGGCTACGGCACCGGCGCCGTGATGGCCGTGCCCAGTGGCGACCAGCGCGACTGGCTGTTTGCCACGCATTTCGGCCTGCCCATCCCGGCCATTTCCGATGCCCAAAAGGACATCGACCAGCAGGCCGACCCCACCAAGGAAGGCCGCTACATCAACTCCGGCATCATCAATGGCCTCGGCTACAAGGAAGCTACGGCTAAGCTCATCGCCTTCCTCGAAGAGAAAGGCCTGGGCAAGGGCAAGGTGAATTTCCGCCAGCGCGACGCCATTTTCGGCCGCCAGCGCTACTGGGGCGAGCCCATTCCGATTTACTACAAGGACGGCACCGCCTACGGCATCGCCGAGAGCGACCTGCCGCTGGTGCTACCCGAAATCGACGAGTACAAGCCCACCGAAACCGGTGAGCCGCCCCTCGGCCGCGCCCAGAACTGGCTTTACAAAGGCCAGTACCCCTACGAGCTGAGCACCATGCCCGGCTGGGCGGGCTCGTCGTGGTACTACCTCCGCTACATGGACCCCACCAACGATGCCCGCTTCGTTGGCGAAGAGGCGGAAAAATACTGGGGCAACGTGGACCTCTACATGGGCGGGGCCGAGCACGCCACCGGCCACCTGCTCTACGCCCGCTTCTGGTACCTGTTCCTGAAAGACCTAGGCCTCGTGCACAGCAACGAACCCTTCCAGAAACTGATTAACCAAGGGATGATTCTGGGCCGGTCGAATTTCGTGTACCGCATCAACGGCACCAACAAATTCGTGACGCTGGGCAAGAAAGACCAGTACGAAACCACGGCTCTGCACGCGGATGTGAACATCGTGGAAAACGATGTACTCAACATCGAAGCCTTCAAGAAGTGGCGCGAGGAGTACGCCAACGCGGAATTTATTCTCGAAGACAACGGCACGTATGTGTGCGGAGTTGAAATCGAGAAGATGTCAAAGTCGAAATACAACGTAGTAAGCCCCGACGTGCTGATTGGCCGCTACGGCGCCGACGCCCTGCGCCTCTACGAGATGTTCCTCGGCCCGCTGGAGCAGTACAAGCCCTGGAACACCAACGGCATCAGCGGCGTGGGCGGCTTCCTCAAGAAGTTCTGGCGCCTCTTCCACCCCGAAGACGGTGCTTTGGCCGTAACCGATGAGCCCGCCACCCCGGCCGAGCTTAAGGTGCTGCACCGCGCCATCCAGAAGGCCCAGGAAGATATCGAGAAGTTCAGCTTCAACACTTCCGTCAGCCTGTTCATGATTACCGTGAACGAGCTCACGGCCCTCAAGTGCCACAAGCGCGCCATCCTGGAGCCGCTGGTGCTGCTGGTGTCGCCCTTCGCGCCGCACTTGGCCGAGGAGCTGTGGCAGGAGCTGGGCCACGCGGCCGGCAGCATCAGCACCGCCCGCTACCCCGAGTTCCGCGCGGAATACCTGGTGGAGGAAAGCGTGACCTACCCGCTGGCCATCAACGGCAAAGTGCGCGAGCAGATGCAGTTTGCCGCCGATGCCACCCCCCCTGAGATTGAAGCCGCCGTGCTGGCGTCGGATTTCCTCGCCAAGCACGGCGAAGGCAAGGCCGCCAAGAAGGTAATTGTGGTGAAAGGCCGCATGGTGAACGTGGTCGTGTAAGTAGCACATCATGCTTCGCTGCACGCCGCTTGACGTGCAAAGTTGAATAAGCAAAAAGGCCTACTGTGATTGCAGTAGGCCTTTTTGCTGACGTTTCTATAAAGAGAACAGCGCATTTTTGTGTCCTACCTTGCGCACACAAAATCACCTTCTGGATTCCAATGCTTCAGATAAATATCTCCCGACTCAGGTCGTTCTTTTCTGGCGTGACGCGGTTTGCACAGCCAACGGTATTGCTAACCGCTGCGCTGCTGAGTTTCGACAGCTACGCCCAAACCACCGACGCGGCTGGTCCGTTGCTCACGCCCGAACAGTTCCTGGGCTACAAGCTGGGCGCGCAGTTCACGCCTCATGCCGAGCTGCTGCGCTACGTGGCCCACGTCGCGGCCCACACGCCCGGCCGCATGAAGCTGGTGCGCTACGGCAGCACCTACGAGAAGCGCCCGCTCGAAGTCGTGCAAATTGCCAATGCCGAAACTTTCGGCAAGCTTGAAGATGTGCGCCACAACAACCTGCGCCTCGCCGGCTTGGAAAGCGGCAATGCCCAGCGCCAGATGCCTGGCGTGTGCTGGCTGAGCTACAACGTGCACGGCAACGAGGCCGTGAGCTCCGAAGCCGTGATGCAGGTGCTCTACGACCTGGCCAACCCGCAGGACCAGCAGATGCAGAACTGGCTGAAAAACACCGTCGTCATCGTCGACCCCTGCATCAACCCCGACGGGCATGACCGGTACGTGAACTGGTACAACCGCGTGCGCAACCAGTCCGTCAACGCCAGCCCCGACTCCTGGGAGCACCACGAGCCCTGGCCCGGCGGCCGCTTCAACCACTACTACTTCGACCTAAACCGCGACTGGGCCTGGCAAACGCAGCAGGAAACCAGGCAGCGCATCGCCCTCTACAACCAGTGGCTGCCTGAGGTGCACGCCGACTTCCACGAGATGGGCCCGAACAACACCTACTATTTCTCGCCCGCGGCCAAGCCCTACCACGCCGACCTTACGCCCTGGCAGCGCCAGTTTCAGGGCGTGCTGGGCGACTATAACAAGGTGGCTTTCGACAAGAACAACTGGCTGTACTTCACCCGCGAAGTGTACGACCTTTACGCGCCCACCTACGGCGACACCTGGCCCAGCTTCAACGGCGCCATCGGCATGACCTACGAGCAGGGCGGTGGCGGCCCCGCCGGTGTGGCTTACGCCCGTCTCGACGGCGACACCCTGACGCTGGCCCAGCGCATTGCCCACCACCACGCCGCCAGCCGCGCTACCATCCAAGCCACTGCCGAGCGGCACGACGACCTGCTGCGCGAGTTTCAGCGCTACTTCGCCAACGCGGCCAGCAAGCCTCAGGGCGAGTTCAAGAGCTACGTGATTGGGGCCGGCAACGACCCCGGCCAGCTCCGCGCCTTCACCCAGTACCTCGACCGCAACCAGATTCGCTACGGCTACGCGCCCAAGCGTACCAAAACCAAAGGCTTCAACTACCTCACCGGCAAAACCGGCGACGTTCAGATTGAATCCCGCGACGTGGTTATCAGCATGTACCAGCCCAAATCGACGCTGGTGAAGGTGCTGTTCGAGCCCAAGCCGCAGCTCGAAGACTCGCTCACCTACGACATCACTTCCTGGGCCCTGCCCTATGCCTTCGGCCTGAAATCGTACGCCGTGCCCGGCCGCCTCGACGCTTTAGGAGGCGCGCCCGCCCCGGCCAGCGTGAAGGGCAGCGCTGCCGCGGCCGACCGTCCTTACGCCTACCTCGCCCGCTGGAACTCGTTGCAGGATGTGCGCTTCCTGAGCCGCTTGCTGCAGCAGAAAGTGAAGGTGCGCTACGCCGAAAAGGCCTTCGAGTCGGAAGGCCAGCAGTACGCGCCCGGCACGCTCATCATCACCCGCACCGGCAACGAGGGCCTCGGGGCTCGTTTCGACCAGCTGGTGCGCGCCCAGGCCGACTCGGCCGGCACCACCGTCATGGCCGTGAAATCGGGCTTTTCGACCTCGGGCCGCGACCTGGGCTCCAGCTCGGTGCACTTCGTGAAGCAGCCGAACGTGGCCGTGGTAGCTGGCCCAGGCATCGATGCCACCGCCTTTGGCGAAGTGTGGCACTTCTTCGAGCAGCAGCTCGGCTACCCGCTCACGGTACTCGGCACCGACTACCTCAACCGCGTGAGCCTGAACAAATACGACGTCCTTATCCTGCCCAACGGCGGCTACTCCGACGTGTACAACGACCGCAGCCTCGAAAGTCTCAAAGCCTGGGTGCGCGACGGCGGCCGCCTGATTGCCATGGAAGGCGCGGCCAAATTTCTCTCCGGCAAGAAGGACTTCCTGCTCAAGCCCAAAACCACCGATTCCACCGCCATCAAGAAAGACCTGAAGGCCAACCCCTACCGCCTGCTGCGCCGCTACGGCGATGCCGAGCGAGAAGAGGCCGAAGACGCCGTGCAGGGCAGCATCTACCGCGTGCAGCTCGACAACTCCCACCCGCTGGCCTTCGGCTACGGCGATACCTACTTCGCGCTGGTGCGCAACCCGCTCGGCTACCGCTTCCTCGACAAAGGCGGCTGGAATGTGGGCGTCATCAAGAAAGACAGCTACTCGGCCGGCTTCACCGGCACCAAAGCCCGCAAGGAACTTACCGACACCTTCGTAGTCGGCACCCAGGATATGGGCCGCGGCTCAGTGGTGTATCTGGGCGACAACCCGCTCTTCCGCGCCTTCTGGCAAAGCGGCAAGCTGATGTTCGGCAACGCCGTGTTTCTGGTAGGGCAGTAGATTTTGATGCTGCATGAAAAGGCCCCACCGGACATCCGGCGGGGCCTTTTTGGTATAAACGCTGTAGAGACGCGACACTTCGCGTCTCGGCGTCCGGGCCATATGGTATTGTTGGCCGATGACCGTTCAACGCTGAGACGCGAAGTGTCGCGTCTCTACAGTGCTAACGTGGCCTTCACGGCCTTGGGCAGCGAGGCGCGCACCAAATCGTATGAATGGTCAATCAACTCGCGTAATTGCCCGTCTGGAATGCCAGTGCCGATAAGCACCGTATTCCAGTGCTTTTTATTCATATGGTAGCCGGGACGCACGTAGTCGTGGGCCTCACGCAGTTCCTCGGCGCGCTCGGGGTCGCACTTCAGGTTGATGCTGCCGAAGGTATCGATATCGGTGAGGGCAAACACTTTGCCGCCGACTTTGAACACCAGCGTTTTGGGACCAAAAGGCGTTTCTTCGGTCACACCGGCTTTCAGCAGGCAGTAATCGCGAAAATCCTCGATGTTCATTGCCTCAGCTTATAGCACGTAGCGGAACAGCATTACCACCAAACACACCAGAAACATCGCCAAGCTGAGCTTATTGATGAAATGCATGGTCTTCAGGTTGAAGTTGTTCTTGCGGTTGGGGTCGTGCTTGCGGAAATAATAGCCGAGCACGGGACCGAAGTTGAAAAGGTTCTTGCCGTTCATATCGGAGCAAATTATAAGGTCACTAAGGTAACACCCGATGCGCCAGAAAGATTTACCAACGGCAGCACGTTCCTAATGAACGTCATGCTGAGCGCAGCCGAAGCATCTTTACCACAGCAGTAATTCATTTACTCTCGCGGCAGAGATGCTTCGGCAAGCTCAGCATGACGTTCTCGAACTTGTTAGGTCAATATTATGCCGCTCGCGCCAGGCCAAACCCGCCGGTAGCTCCATCGAAGCAAATTCCAGGTGCATCACGCGGCGCGGCCGGGGGCTGGTGCTGCGGTTGGATGCGTGCAGCAGCAGCGGCTTCATCAGCATGGCTCCGCCGGCGGGCACGGCGCACAC
>NZ_BAAGZM010000144.1:0-8276 GCF_054778495.1 Hymenobacter agri | reverse complement strand
CACCGATGCCCGCGGCCGGGCCGTGTACGTGGAACTGCCGGTGGGGCGCGGGCATGTGTACATCTGCGCGGTGCCAGCGGCGTTCAGCAACCGCTACTTTTTGCAGCCGCGCATCCGGCCGTTTGCGGTGGCGGCGCTGCGCTACCTGCCGGCCCGCCGCACGTTCTGGGACGAATATCAGAAGCAGGGGCCGGTCAATAATCAGTCGCTGCTGCGGGTGCTGGTGGCGCATGAGCCGCTGCGGCTGGCCTACTTCATCACGCTGGCCGGCGCGGTGCTGTTCGTATTCATGGGCGCGCGGCGGCGGCAGCGCATCATTCCCACCATCAACCCGCTGCCCAATACTACGCTGCTATTTACGCGCACGGTGGCCGGCCTCTACCGGCAGGGCCGCAGCCACGGGCTGATTGCGGAAAAGAAGGTGAGTCTGTTCATGGATTACCTGCGCACCCGCTTCCAGGAGCCAAGCCCCGACTTCGGCGACGAGCAGTTCCGCGAGCGGCTCAGCCAGAAGTCGGGCGTGCCCCGGCCGCGCGTCGACGAGCTGCTGCGGCTGGTGAATTTCGCCCGCACCGCCCCGCAGGTAACCGACGCGCAGCTGCTGCAACTGAACACCGCCATCAATGCCTTCAAGCGGGAAGCGCGCCGCTGATTTTCATTTTTGCACTGTGCCCGGAAATGGCCTTTTCATCGAATTGAATTATTCCGCGAAAGTGCGTTTTAGGGCCGTTTAAGCCATTTTTTCGACTTTTTCTTACTCCCTTTCGTTATTCCGCATCACGCCTTCCCATTTCCAGCCGCATGCTCACCGTCGAGAAACTCCTGATTTTGCTCCGGTTCAACTGGGATGAAGAACGGTTTGTCCAGACGGCTTCGGCCGCCGACAAAGCCCTGCTGGGCGGGCTCGACTGGGACAAATATGCTTCGCTGCTGCAGGACTTGATGCTGATATCGAAAAAATTAGTTTCTACTGATTACGCCCGCGACGTGCACCAGCAGCTCCTGGCTGCCTGCGCCGACGAGGCTACCGCCCAAACTTTCATTGGCTACGCCAGCACCTTATAGCCTACATGCACCCCGAAAACCACGACCTCACGCCCCAGTCTTCCACCCCGCCCACGCCCGCGGCCCCGGCTCCGGCTCCGGCCGAAGCCAGCTTCGCACCGCGCACCGACTTTGCCCAGCTGGTAGCCCGCACGGCCGCCATCCGCTCGGAAATCGGTAAAATCATTGTGGGCCAGCAGGACTTGCTGGAGCTGCTGCTTACCGCCGTGCTGGCCGATGGCCACGTACTGCTCGAAGGTGTGCCCGGCGTAGCCAAAACCCTCATGGCCAAGCTGCTGGCCCGCACGCTGGCCGTGCCATTCAGCCGCATTCAGTTCACGCCCGATTTGATGCCCTCCGACGTGCTGGGCACTTCGGTTTTCCGGCAGAACAAGGCCGACTTTGAGTTTCGGCCCGGTCCCATTTTCGCCAGCGTGGTGCTGATTGACGAAATCAACCGCGCGCCCGCCAAAACACAGTCGGCCCTGTTTGAGGTGATGGAGGAGCGCACCGTGACGCAGGACGGCACCACCTATGCCATGCAGGAGCCCTTCCTGGTGCTGGCCACCCAGAACCCGGTGGAGCAGGAAGGCACCTACCGCCTGCCCGAAGCCCAGCTCGACCGCTTCCTGTTCAAGCTGCACGTGGGCTACCCCACGCTGGCCGAGGAAGTACAGATTTTGCAGGGCCACCACAGCGGCTTTGGCGGCACCAACCTGGAGGCCGTGCAGCCCATTCTAAGCGCCGCCGACCTGGCCGCGTTGCGCCAGCAGGTGCGCCAGCAGCGCGTGGAGGCCAATATCCTGGAATACATCGCCAAGCTGGTGGGCCAGACGCGGGCGCACAAAGCACTATACCTGGGCGCCTCGCCCCGTGCCTCACTGGCCCTGCTGAACGGCGCCAAAGCCCTGGCCGCCCTGCGCGGCCGCGACTTCGTGACGCCCGAAGACGTGCAGTTTCTGGCCCCGAGCGTGCTGCGCCACCGCATCATGCTCACGCCCGAGCGCGAGATGGAAGGCGGCACGCCCGATGAAGTGGTGAAGCAGATTATCCAGGGCGTGGAAGTACCACGTTAAGAGGCAGTTTGATGTAGATACGCATACTTGCGTCTCGTCGTCCGCGCCGTTTGCGTGTGGCTCGCATCGTTCAACGACCAGACGCAAATATGCGTCTCTACGTCGTTCAGCCTAGCTTACTTATGACCTACTCTACCGCTTGGCTGCTCGACCAGCTGGCCCACGACGCCCGCGTCAAATACTTGTTTTTCTGGGGCAACCAGCCCAGCAAGGATGGCACCATCACCAAATCCTGCCTGAGTCAGTGGTGGCTGGCCGATTTCGTGGTGGCTGGCCTCACCTACCGTTCGACTGAGCATTGGATGATGGCCGAAAAGGCGCGGCTGTTTGATGACGAGGCAGCACTACGCCAGATTCTGATGGCCAGAAGTCCCGCCGAGGCCAAGAAGCTGGGCCGCGAAATCCAGCATTTCGAGCCCGAGATGTGGGAAGCGCGCAAGGTCGACATTGTGGTAGCCGGCAACCTGCACAAGTTTAGTCAGCACCCCGAGCTGCAGAAATTTCTGCTTTCGACCGGCGACCGGGTGCTGGTGGAGGCCAGCCCGGTGGATACCATCTGGGGCATCGGGCTGGCGGCCGACTCGCCCGCAGCGGCCACCCCGGAGCAGTGGCTGGGGCCGAACCTATTGGGCTTTGCCTTGATGGAAGTGCGGGATGCTCTGCGGCGCCGATAACCGGAACGGGCCGCGGCGGGTTAAATATCCTTCGGCGCTGCAGTCGCCGGAGGTTTTTTAGTCCTTAGTCATCATCCCCATGAACGTTCAACTCACCGACAAAACCGTGCTCATCACCGCCTCCACCGGCGGTATTGGCTTGGAAATGGCCCGCGCCTTCGCTCGCGAAGGGGCCAAAGTCATCATCAACGGCCGCTCCGAGGCCAGCGTTAACCAAGCCATGGCCGCGCTGCGGCAGGAGTTTCCGCAGGCGCAGCTGCTTCCCCTGGCGGCCGACAACGGTACGGCGGAAGGCACCGCGCGCACCATTGCGCAGTACCCCGAGGTCGACGTGCTCATCAACAACCTGGGCATTTACGAAGCCACCGATTTCTTCGACACCACCGACGAGGCCTGGCAGCGACTGTTCGAGGTGAACATGCTGAGCGGCGTGCGCCTGAGCCGCCATTACCTGCGCGGCATGCTGGCCCGCAACGCCGGCCGCATCCTGTTCATCAGCAGCGAATCGGCCCTGAACCCGGCGCCCGAAATGGCCCACTACAGCGCCACCAAGCTGATGCAGCTGTCGCTCTCGCGCAGCCTGGCCGAGCTCACCAAGGGCACGGCCGTGACGGTGAACACGCTCATGCCCGGCTCGACGCACACGCCCGGCGTGGAAGAATTCATCCGTCAGGTGTTTCCCGAAGAAACCGACTACGCCGCCGCCGAGCGCCGCTTCATGGCCGAAAACCGGCCTACGTCGCTCATCGGCCGCCTCATTCAGCCCAAGGAAATCGCCGATTTCGCCGTGTTCGTGGCCAGTCCGCTGGCCGGCGCCCTCAACGGCGCGGCCTTGCGCGTGGATGGCGGCATCGTGCGCAGCGCGGTGTAATGCCGTAACGCAAGCGTTACGGCTTGAATCGCAGATATATTGATTAGTAGCCCCAGCGGGGCGACATTCATTAGCTGAGCGTCGCCCCGCTGGGGCTAATCATTCGGTGGTTGCGTTACAATTAAGCCGCCCCGCGCACCGGTTTGGGAGGATATTGCCGAATATTGCCACTCCCTTCACGCCGGCTACCCTTGACGCTTTTTCTTACGCCCCGCTTTTTCCTGGCCCTCGTTGCCGTCATCATCGGCTTCGTGGTGGCTTTCTTTCTGCCCGCGCTGCTGGGTCCGATGAAAATTGCGCTCGGCCTGCTAGTGGTGCTAGGGCTGCTCGATGCCCTGCTGCTGTATGCGCCCGCCAGGGTGACGCCAGTATTTGGGCGGCGGGTGCTGGGCGACAAACTGGCCAACGGCTCGGACAACGATGTGCGGATTTACGTCGAAAACCGCTACCGCTTCCCCGTTCACACCGAAACGATTGACGAGATTCCGCACCAGTTTCAGCGGCGCGACGTGCTGTTCAAAACCAGTATTAAGCCCGGCGAAACGCAGATAATTGATTACCAGCTGCGACCCACCAAGCGCGGCGAGTACGAGTTTGGGGCACTGAACATCTACGCCGCGTCGCCGCTGGGGCTGGTGCGGCGGCGGTTTCGCTACGAGCAGGGCAAGGTGGTGCCGGTGTACCCCTCGTTTCTGCAAATGCGGCAGTACGAGCTGCTGGCCATTCACAACCGCCTGACGGAAGTGGGCGTGAAGCGAATCCGGCGCGTGGGCCACAGCATGGAGTTCGAGCAAATTCGGCCCTACGTGCCCGGCGACGACCCGCGCAGTATCAACTGGCAGGCTACGGCCCGCCGGGCCGGCACCGGAGCAGATGATGCATTGGTGGTGAACCACTTCCAGGACGAGCGCGCCCAGCAGGTGTACTGCCTCATCGACAAAGGCCGCGTGATGCGTATGCCCTTCGACGGGCTGAGCCTGCTCGACTACGCCATCAACGCCACGCTGGTAGTCAGCAACATTGCACTGCTCAAGCACGACAAAGCCGGCCTGCTCACCTTCTCGAACAAGCCCGGGGCCACGCTGGCCGCCGACCGTCGCTCCGGTCATATGCTGCGGCTGCTCGAAATTCTGTACCGTCAAAAAACCAAGTACCTCGAAACCGATTTTGAGCTGCTCTACGCCACGGTGCGGGCCAAAATCAAGCAGCGCAGCCTGCTCATTCTGTTCACCAATTTCGAGACGCTACACGGCATGCAGCGCCAGCTGCCCTACCTGCGCCGCCTGGCCAAAGACCACCTGCTGCTGGTGGTATTCTTCGAAAACACCGAGCTGCGCGAGTTTCTGGACGCGCCGGCCGACACCACCGAGGGCGTGTACAACCAGACCATTGCCGAGAAATTCGCCCAGGAAAAGCGCCAGATTGTGCTGGAGTTGCAGCGCTACGGCATTTATTCGCTGCTGACCGCACCGAAGGATTTGACGGTAAACACCATTAACAAGTACTTGGAATTCAAAGCCCGCGGCCTCATCTAGACCACGCATTAGCGCGGATTTAAACGGATTTCACGGATTTTGTGGCTGCGGCGCTAGAGTTGTGGACGGCAATTTGCAGGCGAGGGCGGGAAATCAATTTTAACTGGAAGATGATGCCGAAGGCTGAATTAGCGCAGAAACGAGGAAAATGGCAGGCACGGCTGGTGCTGCCGGCGCTGCTGCTGCTCGATAAGGCGCTGGGCCGGCGCGGGGTGCACGGGCGCCTGCTGCGCTTTATTACCCACTTTTACAGCATGAACGCGGCGCTGCTGCTGGGCTGGTGGCGATATCTGCGCGGCATCAAAACCACGGTGTGGCAGCCCACGCAGCGCAATCAGGGCACGAAGTAGCGTGGGCATAGCGCGGACTACAAAGTCCGCGCTACTTCGCGCCACGGCCAGCGGGGCTAACTTTGCACCGGCCGCCGCTGTTATGGCCCGAAATACCCCACCCAATTTCCCCATGCTAGATTCCATCGAATCCGCCATCGAAGACATTCGCGCCGGCAAAGTTGTTATCGTCGTTGATGACGAGGACCGTGAGAACGAGGGCGACTTTATCTGCGCCGCCCGCTCGGCCACGCCCGAAGTCATCAATTTTATGGCCACCCACGGGCGCGGGCTGGTGTGCATGGCCCTCACCGAGGAGCGCTGCGACGAGCTGGGCCTGAACCTGATGGTGGGCCACAACACGGCCCTGCACGCCACGGCCTTCACCGTATCGGTCGACCTGCTGAAGAATGGCGTGACCACCGGCATCTCGGCCTCCGACCGCAGCAAGACCATCCAGGCCCTCATCGACCCCACCACCAAGCCCGAGGAGCTGGGCAAGCCCGGCCACATCTTCCCCCTCAAGGCCCGCAAGGAAGGCGTGCTACGCCGCGCCGGCCACACCGAGGCCACCGTGGATTTGGCCCGCCTGGCGGGTTTCGAGCCGGCCGGGGTGCTGGTCGAAATTCTGAAGGAAGACGGCGAAATGGCCCGCCTGCCCGACCTCGAAATCGTGGCAAAAAAATGGGGGCTGAAGCTGATTTCAGTGCAGGACCTCATCAAATACCGCCTCGCTAACGAGAGCCTGATTACCCGCGAAATCTCGGTGCGGATGCCCACCGAGCACGGCGATTTCGACCTCTACGCCTACACCCAGAACTCGAACGGAGCCAAGCACCTGGCCCTGGTAAAGGGCGACATCAACGGGCCGGAGCCGGTACTGGTGCGCGTGCACAGCTCCTGCGTAACGGGCGATATCTTCGGCTCTTGCCGCTGCGACTGCGGCCCGCAGCTGCACCAGGCCATGCGCCAGATTGAGCAGGAAGGCCGCGGCGTGATTGTGTACATGAACCAGGAGGGCCGCGGTATCGGCCTGCTCAACAAGCTGAAAGCCTACAAGCTGCAGGAGCAGGGCCGCGATACGGTGCAGGCCAATGAGGAGCTCGGCTTCAAGGGCGACGAGCGCGACTACGGCGTGGGCGCCAGCATTCTGCGCGACCTGGGCATCCGGCAGATGCGCCTGCTCACCAACAACCCCCGCAAGCGCACCGGCCTCATCGGCTATGGGCTGGAGATTGTAGAAACGCTGCCGATTGAGATTCATGCCAACCCGCACAACGAGGCGTACCTGGCCACCAAGCGCGACAAGATGGGCCACACGCTGGTGAACGTGCTGCCGGCCGACGCGCCGGTGGGGTAGGGCGGTTGTGGCGCGACTCAGCCCTTATCTCAGGCTACAGCGGCCCTTTTGTTCCAGTGTTTTTGGGGCGAAGGGGCTGCTGATTTTCTTCTGTTAATAATACTGTCGATGAGTGACTACGCCAACCACGCGGCCCCGGCCGGGCCCGCGCGCAACGACCTGATGGACCGCCTGCGGGCCGGCGAGCCGCTGCGCAAGGACGACCCCGACTATGCGCAATTTGGCGCGGTGGTGGCCCGCACCATTCGGCTGTGCACGCAGCTGAACGCGGCATCCGAGGATTTGGACGAGGTACGCCGTCGGCTGGGCGACATCATCGGCACGGAGATAGACCCGTCGACGACCATTTTTCCACCCTTCCACACCAATTTTGGCCGGTTTATCCGGTTGGGGAAGCGGGTGTTCATCAACCATGCCTGCTCCTTCCTCGACATTGGCGGCATTACCCTGGAGGACGATGTGATGATTGGGCCGCGCGTCAACCTCACCTCCGAAAACCATCCGCTCGACCCTGAGCATCGCACTACGCTGCTGCTCGCGCCCGTCATTATCCGGCGCAACGCCTGGATTGGGGCGGGCGCGACCATTCTGCCGGGCGTGACGGTGGGCGAAAACGCGGTGGTGGCCGCCGGGGCCGTCGTGAACCGCGACGTGCCGGCCAACACCGTGGTGGCCGGCATTCCGGCCCGGATGGTGAAGACGCTTTAGCGGCCGGGCGCTGGCAATAAGTCGTCCGGAGGGGCCTGTCCGATACGCCGCGCCTGCTCGATGCCCGCCAAAACGCCAACGCTACCCACGAGGAAGTGCGCGAGGCCGAAATGACCCGGATTGACGAGCTCGACAAGGCCATGAGTGTGTTCGAGGCCGTAAATCCGGAGCTATATAATATATATAATAAAGGGCTACAAGGCGGCCCGCGCGCTGCTCGGTTCGGCCGGGGGCAAGGCCAAGAACAAGGCGGGGAAGGCGGCGTAGGATATGAACCGGTGGCTGCTTTAATGCCGAAGAAACGCAAAGCCCCAGCGGGGCGACATTCGTTGGACGAGTGTCGCCCCGCTGGGGCTACGGTGCCGGGAGGGGTCGTGCGGGCAACGCAACGGGTTTTTCCAGGATGCGCGTTGCATATTGGCCCTCGTCTTCACCACGCACGCACACCGGATGAGCAAGCTTTGGCTATTATTCTTCCTCGCTACCGCTTGCCAGGCCGAGCGCCGGCCGCCCGCCCCGGCGGTGCAGAAATACCTGGAGGAAGTAACCGAGATTCTGCAAGCCAATTTCATCAACCGGAAGGTGGTAGACTGGGAGGCGTTTCGGCAGAACCTGTGGGCCCGGGCGGGCGGGGCCACCACCATAGCGCAGGCCTACCCGGCGGTGGCCGCGGCCATCG
>NZ_BAAGZM010000143.1:0-8315 GCF_054778495.1 Hymenobacter agri | reverse complement strand
AGCAGGCGCCACGGTGCCGCCCGCCGCATCAGGCCGCCGGGGTACGCCGCCCGGCCACGTAGAGCAGGCTCGAATATTGCCCCTCGTGCTGCTCGGCGTACTGGTTCGACTTGTAGCCGGCCTTCAGCACCGTAAGCAGCCCGCCGGCGCGCTCGTTGCGGTGCTTCTCGCTGAGCATGCTCACGTAGTAGGCATCGAGCGGCATGGGCAGCGTCTGGCGGATGGCCAGCTTGTGCTTTTTGAGCAGCTGGGCCATGGTTTTGGGCGCGAAATGGTAGAGGTGGCGCGGCACGTCGTAGGCGGCCCACAGCTCGCGGTAATGCTGGGCGTCGAGGCTTTCCACGTTGGGCACGGCAATGAGCATAACGCCATCGGGCTTGAGCAGCGCCACCAGCTGGGCCAGCGTTTCATTCAGGGTGTGCACGTGTTCCAGCACGTGCCACAGCGTAATCGCATCGAAAGTGGCGGGCTGAAACTGCGTGAGGCTCTCCTGCCCGATGGGCTGGCCGAGGCGCTGGCTGGCTTCCTCCCGGGCGCGGGCGTTGGGCTCGAGGCCGGCCACCTGCCAGCCGGCCGACTTGGCGGCGGCCAGGAAATGGCCCGTGCCGCAGCCGTAGTCGAGCAGCTTGCCGCGGCGCGGGGCCAGCTTGTTCAGCAGGCTCACCTTGCGGCGCATGGTGAAAAACCGCGCCACCTTATAGGCCTGGTTCACGAAGCCCTGGGCCGCGCTGTTGTGCGATACGTAGGCGTCCGACTCGTAGTACTTGCCGATTTCGGCCTCGCTAGGCCGCGGGTTGGTGAACTGGAAGCTGCACGCGGCGCACTGCACAATGGCGAAGCTCTCGTGGCTTACCGTGCGGTCTTCCACCACCAGCTTGTTCTTAAAGTCGGTTTTCCCGCAAACCGGGCAATTATCTAAACGTTCGTACGACACGAGGAAATTCTAAGTTTTAAGGGTTGAATGCTGAGTGATTTGCCAGCCAAGCCAGCCACCAACTCAACATTCAACCCTCAAAATTCAACATTTAACGCCCAAGGTACACCATCAGCACCGACACGTCGGCCGGGGAGATGCCGCTGATGCGCGAAGCCTGCCCGATGGTTTCGGGCTGAATGCGCAGCAGCTTTTCGCGGGCCTCGTGCGAGAGAGCGGGCATGGCGCGGTAGTCGAGCCGGCCCTGAATCACGAAGTTTTCGAGCTCCTGCATGCGCTCGGCTTGCTGCTGCTCCTTCTGCAAATACGTTTCGTACTTGATGTTGATGATGGCCTGCTCCAGTGCCTCGGCATCAAACGCAGCCAGGGCTTTATCGAGCGCGGGCAGGGCGCGGCGCAGGTCGGCCAGCTCCACGTTGGGGCGGCGCAGCAGGTTCACGGCGCGGGTTTTCTCGTGGATTTCGGCCGAGCCCAACTCCACCATGAGCGGGTTGATTTCGGCCGGCTCGATGGCGAATTTCTGGAATAGCACGCCGATTTCGGCGGTCTGGGCTTCCTTCATCCGCACGCGCTCCAGGCGCTCATCGGAGGCTAGGCCCAACTCGTGGCCCAGCGGGGTGAGGCGCAGGTCGGCATTGTCCTGGCGCAGCAGAATGCGGTGCTCGGCGCGGCTCGTGAACATGCGGTAGGGTTCGTCGGTGCCCTTGTTCACGAGGTCGTCGATGAGCACGCCGATGTAAGCCTCGCTCCTTTTGAGCACGAACGGCGCTTTGCCGTGCACCTTGTTGTGCGCGTTGATGCCGGCCATCAGGCCCTGGCAGGCAGCTTCCTCGTAGCCCGTGGTGCCGTTAATCTGGCCCGCGAAATATAGCCCGGCAATCAGCTTGGTTTCGAGCGTGAGCGTGAGCTGCGTGGGCGGGAAAAAGTCGTACTCGATGGCGTAGCCGGGCCGGAACATCTTGGCGTTCTCGAAGCCCGCGATTTCGCGTAGGGCGCGATACTGCACGTCCTCCGGCAGCGAGCTCGAAAAGCCGTTGATGTAGCATTCCACGGTGCTCCAGCCTTCGGGCTCCACGAAAATCTGGTGGCGGTCCTTGTCGGCGAAGCGGTTGATTTTGTCTTCCACGCTCGGGCAGTAGCGCGGCCCCAGGCCCTTGATGCGGCCCTGGAACATGGGCGACTTCTCAAAGCCCTCGCGCAGGATGTCGTGCACCCGCTCGTTGGTGTAGGTGATGTAGCAGGGACGCTGTTGCGTCAGGCGCGGCGTGTCGAGGTAGGAGAATTTGCTGGGCACCTCGTCGCCGCCCTGCGCTTCCATTTTGGAGTAGTCGAGGCTACGGCCGTCCACGCGGGGCGGGGTGCCGGTTTTCATGCGCCCGGCTTCAAAGCCCAGCTCCACCAACTGCTCGGTGATGCCGCGGCTGCCCTTCTCGGCCGCCCGGCCGCCACCGAAATTCTTCTCGCCGATGTGGATGAGGCCGTTCAGGAACGTGCCGTTGGTGAGTACCACCGACTTGCCCCGAAACTCGATGCCAAGAGCAGTTTTTACACCCACGGCCGTGTTGTTTTCTACCACGATGCCGGTCACGGCTTCCTGCCAGAAATCCACGTTGGCGATGCCTTCCAGCGTCAGGCGCCAGGCTTCGGCGAAGCGCATGCGGTCGCTCTGCGCACGCGGGCTCCACATGGCGGGGCCTTTCGAGCGGTTCAGCATCCGAAACTGAATCATGGTCTGGTCGGTGATGATGCCCGACTGGCCGCCCAGCGCGTCGATTTCGCGCACAATCTGACCCTTGGCCACGCCGCCCATGGCGGGGTTGCACGACATCTGGGCGATGGTGTTCATGTTCATCGTCACCAGCAGCACTTTTGAGCCGAGGTTGGCGGCGGCGGCGGCGGCTTCGCAGCCGGCGTGGCCCGCACCCACTACAATGACATCGTATTCTTCTTGCTGAAACATAGAGCGCGAGGTTTCGCGGAGGTTAAAAAGTAAGTCTCGCCAAGGCGATAAAAGCTAGAACCAAGCTTTGCAAAACTTGATTTCAACTTGGCGAAACCTTGCGCGAAAAAATATCTGTCGCGCATTGACAGCTACAAAATTACGCAATTCGCGCCCGCCTCACGTTTCCGGCTATTCCGCCGGCTGCATGCCCTGCAAATCCTTGGGCAGCCACTCGGCAAACAGCTCGGCCGAGTTGGCCCGCACGGCCTCCCACGAAAACGGCAGCCACTGCCCCGTAATGCTGTCGAATGCCTCGGTGGCCGCGGCGCAGGCGAATAGCTTGTAGTCGAACTTCGGGTAGCCGTGCACCAGGTAGCCGGGGTAGTAGTAGTCGAGGTGCAGGCGGCGGGCGTAGTCGGTTTTCAGCAGCAGCAGGTACTTGCCGAGGCTGTGCCGGTGGTAGGCCGGGTCGTAGAAATTGAGGATGCCGGCCAACGTGCGCTCGCCAAAATCGAGAATGCCGGCGGCAATGAGGCGGCCCTCGTCGCGCAGCTCAATCACCTGCGTGTTGAAGACGTTGTGCGCGGCCCCGCCCAGCAGCACCGCCTCGATGGTGGGCGCGGCATCGAAGGTGATGGCGGCGCGGTAGCGGGCATATAACTCCTCATATTCCTCGGTGAGGCGAAAGGACCGGATAGTGGCCTTGAAGCGGGCATTGCGGCGCAGCAGGCGGCGCTGCTCGGGCCCCCACTCCACCCGCGGCAAGTCGATGCGCAGCCAGTGGGCGGTGTAAAGCCGGCCATCAAAGGGCACAAACTGGCAGGTGAACAGGTCCTGCTGCATGCGGTAGTAGCCCTGGGCAAGGTAAAAATCCAGCGCATCGCCCCGGATGACGGGGAACTCGGCAGAAGAAGAGGCAGCCATAGGATGACGGCGTAAATAAAGGAAGGCGGTTGCTAAGCCAGGTAAAGTAAATCAGGCACTAGAATGGGACGGAGAAGCAACTGGTAGGAGGGCAATGGGTGATAAATGATTAATCGAAATATTTAGCTTAGCTTGGTAAATGCTTCCAAATTCCACCAAATAACATTCTACCGATGAAAAAAAAACGTATTCTACCGCTTTGCTTGCTGCTATTTGTCGCAAGCTTTTTCTACGCTTGCCACCGTGCTGATGCCCCCGACCCTGTCAATCAGGTGACGGAAAGCACCATTCCCAAGGTGCTCTACAATTTCAAAATGGAAGGTGTCGCGCTGCCCGATGGCACCCGTACGGTAGTAGATACGCATGGTTCAAGAGTAACGCTGGTTTATCCTGAAGGCATTAAATACCTCAAGGGCGGCGACTACGATACCCCATTAAACCGATTGGATGGTGGTGGAAGCTATACTTGTACCGGGGAATGTAGCGATGGGTGCAACGTTTTTTACGTGCAGGGCTCGTTTGCCTGCTCCCAATGCAAAGATGGCAAAGCTTGCACCGGAAAAGCCAGTAATGGTTTTACCAGTGAAGGCGGCGGGTTTATTAACGCCGCCGCAGGCATCCAATTTCTTAGCAGCCGGCTGGAAGCCAAAGAACTCGCACGCACCAAACTGCAAGCGCCTGATAACCTGTTTCGCTACCAGGCAATTCGGGAAAGCCTGATGAGCCTGAACCGACGGGTGCATGGCGTGAGCGACCCTACTGAAAACGTGGTCCAGCACCCGGAGCGTTATCGGCACGTGGCCATCAATGTATTCGGTTTCATTACAGATTATGCGGTGCCAGTGAAGTTTTTAGAAGAGGAAACGGCGAAAAAAAATAGTGCCCGACCGCAGTCGAGCAAATTACTTTCCTATCAGGATGTCTTTGTGGTAGCGGGCGAAAACGCTACTTCAGCAAATGGCGTTGCTAGTCGGGAAGCGCCGGACAGTGACTTTAGCTGCAACTGCCTGAGCGGTGGGGCTGGCTGCACCGCAGAATCCGGCTTCGGTTACAAAATGTGCAAGTCAGGAAACTGCGACAGCTGCAAAATGACCGTCAAGTAATTAAGAATTCCAGATACCAAAAAGCCCCGGAAGCACACTGCTTCCGGGGCTTTTTGGTAGTTAAAAACTGCGCAGCGCCAGACAGTAGTCCTCCTTAGCGCGCATCGCCGTTTGGCTCAGCAGGTCCTTATCCTGATAGCCGAGCAAGTGCAGCACACCGTGAATCATAACGCGGTGCAGCTCATCGCGAAACGGGATGCCAAGGTCGCGGGCATTGTCGCGCACGCGCTCCACGCTGATAAAGATGTCGCCTTCCAGAATATCGGCGTCATCAGAATTATCGAAGGTGATGACGTCCGTCAGCGTGTCGTGGTCGAGGTACTCGACGTTGAGGCGGTGCAGGTAGTCGTCGGAGCAGAAGATGTAGGTGAGCTGCACAATGCGGTGCTCGTGTACCTTGGCCACGCGCTCAATCCACTCCAGCAGCCCTTCGGCGTCGGAAAGCTCAAAATCGGGCGCGTCTTCCACCATGAACTCGATGCCGGGGGCCTCGTGGTGCAGCTCGCCGGGCGGAAAATTTTCGTGATGGGGCGGGCCCATCGGCGGGGTGCTGTTCATGCGGAATCAGGCAGCCAGTGAGGCTGAATTAAGCGGCAATGTGGTCGGCAGGCGAGTTCTCGTCGGCCGGAGCGGGGGCGAGCTGGAAGGTGAGCAGCAGGCAGCGGCCCTCCTTGCTGAACTCCACCTCATCGGCCAGGTGGCGGATGAGGAAGATGCCGCGGCCACCCGGGTTCTCCAGGTTTTCGGGCGCCGTGGGGTCGTCCAGGTTGTCGTAGTTGAAACCGGTGCCTTCGTCTTCAATCTCAAATTTGAGCTGCTGCGGCTCCACGTAGAGCGACAGGTAGACGTTCTTGTCCTTGTCGAATTTGTTGCCGTGGCGAATGGCGTTATTCACCGCTTCGGTCACGGCCACCATGATGTTGCCGTAGATATCGTCCTCAATCTGAAAGGTATCCTTCGAGTTATCGATGAAGCTTTCAACGACGCGGATATTCTCAACGAGCGACGGAATCTGAATTTTTACCTGCTTCATAAGGCGGTTTAAGGGGAAGAACGGCTACCAGTTTGGGGCGGCAAAAATAGTCTTTTAGCGGCAAAGCACCGCATTAATTTCTGCAGGGTCCCAGAGGCTGGTTCTGGCAGTGCATGAATTGATTAACGGAAGGCCGCGCCCGGTGGATGAAGGCGACGACGAATTATTTGATTTTTTGAAAATACTCGCCCACCTCGCGCTGGTAGTACGGAGTCAGGTTCGGGGGGGTACTACGTAATAATTCGGTCTGACGTTCCTTCCCGGGCTTGTATTTGTCGAAAGCGGGCGGAAACACCGGGGGTTTATACTGAGCAGCTTGCGCTTCGCGCTTGGTATCCTGGTCGCGCTCGCGGGCCGATTTTTCCACTTCGAGCAGCCGCGTCAGAATCTGCTGCTGGCGTAGGATGGTCTCCTCAGTGAGACGCTTGTTTACGAGGTCGGTTTCGGTTTGCTCCATCATTTTTTTGATGTCGCCGGTGCCGCCGCCGCCCTGGTCACCCTTGCCTTTGCCGTCTTTGCCGGTGGGGTCGCCACCTTCCTTGCCCTCTTTGCCGTCCTTACCCTGCCCCTGGCCGGGCTGGCCGCCGCCCTGGCCCTGCGAGCCGCCGGGCTTGCCCTGGCCCTGTTGCAACTTGTCGAGCTGCTGCATGGCCTGGCGTAGCATCTGCTGCTGGCCGGCCAGCTTGGCCAACTCCTGCGACATCTCGCGGCCCGACTTGCCCGACTTCGACAGCTGCTGAATCTGCTCGTTGAGCTGTTGCTGCATCTTGCCCATATTGCCGGGACCGGGCTTGCCGCCGGGGCCCTGGCCTTTGCCCTTGCCTTTTTTCTTGCCGGGCTTGCCCTGCCCGCTCTGCGGCTGGCCTTTGCCCGACTGGGCTTCCTGCTGCATCTGGTTGAGGGAGCTTTGGAGCATCAGGGCCAGATTGTTCATGCTGGTCATGGCCTGCTGCTCGGTGGCGGTGGCGCGGCTCAGGTCGCGCTGCTGAATATGGGTGAGCGACTCGTCCATGCGGCCGTTCATCTCGCCCACTTCGCGGGTCACGAAGCTCTGAATCTTGGGCTCCTTCTTGGCCAGCGCGTACAGCGAATCCTGAATGATTTTGGCGTCGTCGCGCAGCTTGCGCTGCGTCTGGCCCAGCTGCACGAAGCGCGGGTCGCTCTGGTCCACCTTGCGAAAGTCCTTCATCAGCTGTTCCTGGTCGAAGCTGAGCGTGAGTAGGTTGTCCAGGATGTCGCGCAGGTCGTCGATATTCTGCTGGGCCTGGTCGCTCTCCTCCTCGCTCATCTGGTCGCGCATTTTCTGCGCCATCTTCTTCATGCGCGAGGCGGCGCTTTTCTGCTGGCCGGCGGCTTTTTTGTTCTGGTTTTTGCTCAGGCTCTGCTGGCTTTCCTGCATGTCCTGGTCGGTCTGCTCCTGGTCGGGCTTCTGCTCGTCCATGCCATTCTGGTCGCCGAGCTCCTTGTCCATCTGCTTCAGCTCCTGCAGTTCCTTTTTCAGGTCTTCAAACTCCTGCTGGTTCTGGGCCTGCTCCTGCTTCAGCTGCTCCTGCTTGGCTTTTTGCTCCTGGTTCGAGAGCTTGTTGTCGGGGTTGTCCTTGTCGTTCTGGGCGGTTTTTTCGGCCAGCTTGTCTTCCTGCTTGGCCAGCTCCTCCAGCTTGTTGGCGGTTTCTTCGGCCTTCTGTTCCAGCTGCATCTGCTTGAACATTTCGAGGGCGCGGTCGAGCTCCTTTTGCAAGGTGTCTTCCTTGTTTTCGAGCTGCTGCAGCAGCTTTTGCATCTCGGCGTCGGGCTGCTTCTGCTCTTCCAGCAGCTTGCGCAGCTTCTCGTACAGCTTCTTGGTTTCCGGGTCGAGTAGGTCGTTCATCAGCTTTTTCAGCTCCTCGGCCTTCTTGGCCAGCTCCTCACTTTTGGGGCTGGCCTGGTCCTGCTTCTGCTGCAGCTGCTCGAACATCTTCTGCATCTGCTCCATCTGCTGGTTCAGCTGGTTTTTCTGGTCCAGCATGTTTTCCAGCTGCTTGCGGTCTTGGAAGCTCAGGTCGCGCTTGGTTTTCAGCTTGTCCTGGGTTTTGGCCAGCTCGCGTTCCAGCTTCTCGCTCTGCTTGGCGGCCTGGCTCATTTGGCTGGCGACGGATTGCGCTTGGGCCTGCATCTCCTGGCGCAATTCGCGCCGGCTGGGCAGGCGAAACTCGGCCGGCCGCGTGCGCGTGGCTTTGGGGCCGTGCACGCCGTCGTTGTCCCAGGCTTCCACGTAGTATTCGAGGCGGTCGCCGGGCTGCAGGCTCAGCGCGCCCAGGTTCCAGGTGTAGGCATAGGTGCCGGCGCTTTCGCGGGGCAGCTCCAGCCCGATGCTGCCCTGGCGGCTCGGGCTGGCGTTGG
>NZ_BAAGZM010000142.1:0-8380 GCF_054778495.1 Hymenobacter agri | reverse complement strand
GGCCGGCGAGGCCGTGCGCCGCAGCGGCGGCCAGCCCACCGACCTGCTGTGCGTAACCGGCGACCTGGGCGGCGCGTTTCTGGGCCTGCAGGTGCTGGAACGCGAGAAGCAAGCCTTTATGGCCGACCCCGAAACCCAGCCCGAGCTGTCCAACTACGAATATGTGGTGCAGCGCCAGCTGCGCCCCGAAGCCCGCCTCGACATTGTGCACGAGCTGCGCGAGCGCGGCATCCGGCCCACGAGCATGATTGACGTATCGGATGGGCTGGCGTCGGAGGTGTTGCACCTGTGCACGGCCAGCGGCACGGGCGCGCGGGTGTTCACCGAGTTCATTCCCCTGGCCAACCCTTCGCTGGAGGCCGCCGCCGAGTTCAACCTCGACCCGCTCACCTGCGCCCTCAACGGCGGCGAGGACTACGAGCTGTTGTTCACGGTGCCGGTTACGGACCACGAGAAGATTAAAAATCACCCCGATATCACCATCATCGGCCACCTTACCGATAAGGCCGATGGGTACAATCTGGTGACGAAAAGCGGGCAGGCGGTGCCCTTGCAGGCGCAGGGCTGGACGAGTTTTTAGGGGCCTGAACGGGGCGGAAATCAACTTTTTGGCACTACTACCGTTTAGAGCGGCAGGCGGCAGTTTTCGGAACTGGCACGCTCCTTGTCTGGCTACCCGTACGTTCCGAGTAATTTTTCTTTTTCCCTAATGACTTCGGCCATGAACAAGCTCCCGTATTTCTTCGCTCTGATTATTCTGCTTACCTCGTTTCATGCTCCTGAAGCCCGTGCTCAGTGGAGCCCGCAAGCCAAAGGCGCCGTGATTGGCGGCCTGGGCGGTGCCGCTGCCGGTGCCCTCATCAACAAGCGCAACCGGGCTGTGGGCGGCGTAGTAGGCGGCGTGGCCGGTGGTGCCATTGGCTACGGCGTGGGCAAGCATATTGATAACAAGCGCAAGCAGCGCGCCGCCGCCGCGGCTCAGCAACGCGCCGTAGCAGCCCGTGAAGCTGCTTACCGCCGCGAGCTGGCCCTGGCCCGCAACCGCGAAACCACTACCACCACCCGCACCACCCAAACGGCGTTGGTGCCGGCCAACAGCCTGATGGCTTCGAATGCGATGATGAGCACGACGCAGCCTGCTGCGGCTGCCTCCAACGCCTACCTGCCCAACACGGCCTACGGCGATGCATCGCATCCTTACGGCACGTCGGAATATCGCCGGAAAAGCTGGTAATGCCCGTTTTTGCGTAACCTTGCAACCCCTGGGCGTCCGCGCCCGGGGGTTGATTTTTTACGGTGCCTGCCGCGCCGAGCACAGCCGTTCTCCCTTTTCTTTCACTAATTGTTTGGATGTATGAAATCACTCGTTTGTAGCTTGTTGCTGGCCACGGCTGCCCTTGCTTCTTCCTGCTCGAAAGCGCCCGACGCGGCCAACGTGCAGAATCTGAACCGCGACTTCATCAATGCCTGGAACAGCCGCGACTCGGGCAAAATCACCGGCATGATGGCTGACGACATCACCTTCGTGCAGGGTAATGCTCACTGGAAAGGCAAGGATGAAGTGGGCCAGAAGTGGGTGAGCGCCACTATTCCCACCATCGCCAACCTGAAAACCAGCGTGAGCAGCAGCAACACCGACGATAACAGCGCCTACGAGGCCGGTACGTTCTCGGTCGATGTGCAGCCCGAAGCTCCCGGCCAGCCCGCCGGCTTCGGCGAAGGCAATTACATTTTCTACTGGAAGAAAGCGGCCGACAACACCTGGAAGCTGAGCTACGCGCAGCTGGAAGACCTGCCGGTGCAGCGTCGGAATTAGAGTTTGGGTGTGACGCCGTTGGGCGTAAACCCATAACGTCATGCTGAGCGAAGCCGAAGCATCTCTACCGCGAGAGTAAATAATTACTTCTGCGGTAGAGATGCTTCGGCTTCGCTCAGCATGACGTTCTTTTTTTTCGGGTTCTCTGCGACCTTCCCTAATCCTCCGGATAAGGCACGAATACGAAGTTTGTGAATTCCTCATCGAGCACGAAGAGGCAGCAGAACTCATTCGCATCCTTATAAGTGGCCTGAAACGCCTCGACACCCTCGGCGCTGACGATGCCCTGCTGCACAAACAGCTCCAGGTAGCTGGCGAAGACGTGCCACTCCAGCTGTAATTCGTCGGCGTTTACGAGCAGGCCGCCGAGGGGCACTTCCTGCTTGGCAAACACGAAAATGGGGTACTGGCTGATGTCGCGCTTGCGAATCTGGGCCGAGGCTTCGCTCAGGGTGTCGGACACGGTGGCGAAGTCCTTGGTGATGGTGCCAAGGTATTTGCCGTTGAGTTCGGGGTCGTTGAAGTAGTCCATTTTATTCAGAATTCTATTTTTTTAAGCGGACCAGTTTCAAAGCTGAATAATCCGTTTTACTCACAGAATCGTATTCCAATAAACGGTAAGCGCTAAACCAGCTTACTTTATTTCTAAAATCAATCAATTTGATTTGAACTCTACTATTCTTGTTTTTAAGAATACGGTAATTGCTGCTTCCATCTGATTTAATAGTGAAGTATCCATGGCCTTTACAATAAAAATATTTGCTTTCACTGACGCTTGATTTCGAAGTAAATTCCCAAACTGTAAAGGTGCATTGATTTAATTCTGAGTGAGCTATGAATGGATAATTTGGTCTATTATGAAAGGTAATTGTATCGCGTTTAATAAGGCTTAAGCTGTCATTACAAAACCAAGAAGATAAGTACGGACTTTTCATACTATGATGGAAGTCTTGCACAAGATTTTCTCTCGTTGTGGATTGACAAAATCCACAACGAGCACACAAAACAAATACAAGAACTAAGAGCAGACGCACGAGCGTGAATTGATTATAACTACCTCAATTCCAGCGCCACCACATTCTCCACGTGGTGGGTATGCGGGAACATATCCACCGGCTGCACGCGAGTTACTTTGTAGGCAGCGTCGAGCAGCTCCAGGTCGCGGGCCTGGGTGGCGGGGTTGCAGCTGATGTACACGATGCGGGGGGCGCGCAGCTCCAGCAGGCGCTTCACCACGTCTTCGTGCATGCCGGCGCGGGGCGGGTCGGTGATGAGGACGTCGGGGCGGCCGTGGTGGGCGGTGAACTCGGCCGTGAGCACGTCCTTCATGTCGCCGGCGAAGAACTCCATATTGGTAATGTTGTTGATTTCGGCGTTCACGTGGGCGTCGGCCACGGCCTGCTCCACGTACTCGACGCCGACCACCTTGCGGGCGTTTTTGGCTACGAAGCTGGCGATGGTGCCGGCACCGGTGTAGAGGTCGTACACGAGCTCGTCGCCTTTGAGGTCGGCGAATTCGCGGGCCACTTTGTAGAGCTGGTGGGCGCCTTCGGAATTGGTTTGGTAGAAGGACTTGGGGCCGATGCGGAAGCGCAGGCCTTCCATCTCCTCCTCGATGTAGGGCTTGCCCTTGTAGTTCACCACTTCCAGGTCGTGGAAGGTTTCGTTGCCCTTGTTGTTGAGCACGTAGTTGAGCGAGGTGATGCCGGGGAATTTCTCGTACACGGCGTCCAGCAGCGGCTCGATGCTGTGGTGGGGCAGGTAGCACTGCAGAATCACCATGATTTCGCCGGTGGTCTGGGCCGTGCGGATAATGAGGTTGCGCAGGTTGCCGGTTTGCTTCACAATGTTGCCGAAGCGCAGGTCGCGCTCCCGCGCGTAGTCGCGGATGAAGAGGCGGATTTCGTTGCTCGGCTCGGGCTGCAGGTGGCAGTGCTGCACGTCGATAATCTTATCGAAGCGGGCCGGGGTGTGGAAGCCCAGCACCCGGCGGTCGTACTGCTGAGTGTCGTCGTCGATTTGTTCCTGCGTCAGCCAGCCATTGAAGCTGAAGGTGTATTCGAGCTTGTTGCGGTAATAGGTACGCTGGGGCGAGGGCAGAATCTGCTCGATGGTGGGCAGCTCGACTTTGCCGATGCGCTGCAACGTGTCTTCCACCTGCTGCTGCTTGAAGCGCAGCTGCGAGTCGTAGCCCAGGTGCTGCCATTTGCAGCCGCCGCATACGCCGAAGTGCTGGCAAAACGGCGTGGTGCGCAGCTCCGAATAGGAATGGAAGTGCGTGGGCACGGCTTCCAGAAAGTTCTTTTTGGCGCGGGTGATGCGCAGGTCGACTACGTCGCCGGGGGCCACCTGCGACACGAAGATGACGAGGTTGTCGAGGCGAACGAGGCATTTGCCTTCGGCCACCATGTCCTGAATCAGGACGTTCTGGAGGGCGTCGGCGGGTAGCTGCTTAGAGGCTTTGGTGATTTTTCGGGACATATCGGGGGCAATGAGCCTACAAAGGTAGACCACGGATTCGCTCGGAGTTTAGCGGATTGCACGGATTTCGTGGATGGTCAAGCGGTTCCGAACCGGTTCCGGGTGCTTCCGAACCATTCCCGAGTGGTCCCAACCCACTTCACCTAATAAAAAAGGGCCTCCCGAAACCGGGAGGCCCTTTTGGTGACGCTGGGGGCGGTTACTTCACTACCTCAAACCAGTTTTTCTGGCTGGTGCCGTTGGGCAGGGTGAGGAGGTAGAAGTAGTTGCCGGCAGCGAGGCTGGCGTCCATGCCCCAGTTGTTCTGGTAGTTGCTGGTTTTGTACACCTCGCGGCCCCAGCGGTTGAAGATGGTGAGCGTGTTGCCGGGATAGAGGGCGATGTTGTCAATCACGAGCACGTCGTTTTTGCCGTCGCCGTTGGGGGTAATGATGTTGTAGGTATTGATGGCGTTGGCGAACGTGGCGGCCGTTTCGTTTGAGTTCGAGCGCAGCGGCCCAGCGTCGGTGCTGACGGCCACCACCCGGAAATTCTCCACGAAGCCCAGGCCGGTGGCAATGCGGCCAGGGTCGGTGTTGGTGGTGGTGTAGGTGCGGGCCGTGGCGGGCAGCGTCGTGAGCAGGGTGCTCGCGCCGTTGTCGAGGCGGCGGTACACTTCGTAGCCTTTCACCGCGAAGCCCACGTAGCCGTTCCAGGCCAGGGCCACGCTGCCTTGGTCGCGGCCACCGGGGCCGGCCGTGGGCGTCACGGTCAGGCGGATGGTCTGGGCCGTGGTGCTGGGGATGAGCGTGCCGCAGCCGTTGGTCAGGTCGAGCTGGTATTCGTAGGAATTGGCGTTGGCATCCACGGCGTTGTTGTCGGTGTAGGTGGTGGCGTTGGCGGCCACCGTGCCCACGGGCGCAAAGCTGCCGCTGCCCGCCACGCGGCGCAGAATGCGCACCGGGTTGGGGGTGTTGCCGCTATTGGGCGCACTCAAACTCACAATGACGCGGCTGTTGCTGGTGGCATCGACCGAAACATTGGTGAGGGCGAGGGTGGGATTATCGAGTACGATAACGCGGGTGGCGGCCGGGCCGGCGCAGCCGTTGGGGGCGGCGCTCACTTCGGCGGCGCTCACCGAGTAGGGGCCGGTGGGGTTAAACGTCACGGTAACCTGCGAGCTGGTGCCGCCGCTCGTTACCGCGCCGCCCACAATAGTCCACTGGTAAGTGGCGCCGGCGGTGGGGTTGGCAATGGCGTATTGCTGCGGCGTGGCAGTGTTGCACACGAATCCCGAGCCCGAGATGGTGGGTGCCGTGGGCAGCGGGGCCACGATAAACTGCGTGGTATAGAGCGGGCCCACGCAGCTGCCGGGAGCGGCGGTGGTTTCCTGCACCGTGAGGGTGTAAGTGCCGGGGGCGGGCAAGGTGGCCAGCGTGCGGGTGCTGCCAGTACCGGCCAGGGTGGTGGCCGGCTGGCCGGCCCCACTCAGCTGGAACACGTAGCTGGAGCCGGCAAAGCCGCCGGGCAGGCTAACCGTAACGGGGCCGCTGCCCGCGCACACCCGCGCCGGAGCCGTAATGGCCAGGTTGGTGCGGGGCGAGGGATTGATGAGCACCTTCAGCGTATCGGAAGTGCCGCGGCAGATGCCGCCAGAGGGGTTGCTGGTTTCGGTGGCCACAATCTTGCCGATGGTGGGCACCGTCACCGGGTTCCAGGCCACGGTCACGGTATTGCGGTTGCTGCTCACCTGCGTACCGCCGATGATGGTCCAGGAGTACGACGAGCCGTTGGCAAACGTGCCGCTGGTGTAGGTGTAGGGGCCATCGGCCTGGCACACGGCGCGCGGCAGCGGGGCCACGGCCACAATGTCGCCGGGGCCGGTGGGCCGCACCGTTTGCAGGCGCTGATTGATGACGACGGGCAACGTGGTAGTGTCGGACGAGCAGCCCTGGGCGTTGAAGCGGAAGACTTTCACGGCGCCGCTCGGGTTGGCCGTGCCCCAGTCCACGGTGATGCTGGCCGTGCCCTGGCCGCTGGCCACGGTGCCACCCGTTACCAACCACTGGTAAGCGGTGGCTGCGGGGTTGGGCACCGAGTAGGCCACGCCCGTCACGGTGGGGCACACCGAGGTGGGGCCCACAATGGCCTCAGCGGCCGGGCGCGGGTTGAGGGTGATGATGACGTCGTCGGTGTTCACGCAGCCGTTGGCGGTAGTGGCCGTGAGGGTGTAGGTGCGGGTGATGGGCGCGGCCGTGGTGTTGCTGGCCGTTAGCACGGGCTGGGCGGCGGTGGCGCTGCTCAGGCCGGTGGCCGGGCTCCAGCTGTAGGTGTAGCCGGCCTGCGCGGGCGTGCCCAGCGTCAGCTTCTTCAGGTCGCACACGGCGGCGTCGGGGCCGGCGTTGGCCACGGCGGCGGGGTTCACCGTTACGGTCACGGTGCCGGTGTTCACGCAGCCGTTGGCGGTAGTGGCCGTCAGGGTGAAGGTGTAGGTAACCGGGGCGTTGGTGGTATTCACCTGCGAGAAGGTGGGGTTGGCCACCGTGGTGCTGCTCAGGCCGGTGCCGGGCGTCCAGCTATAGGTGTAGCCGGGCACCGGGGCTGCGCCCAGCGTGATGGTACCACCCGAGCACACCGCCTGCGCGGCGCCGGGCACGGGCACTGCGGCGGGATAGATGCTCACCACCACGGTATCACGGGCAAAGCAGCCGTTGGCCGTCGTGGCCAGCAGAATATACTGTTGGGTGATGGTGGCGTTGGTCAGGTTGGGCAGGGTTACGGTCGGATTCAGCACCGAGGCGCTGCTCAGGCCGGTGGCCGGGCTCCAGGCGTAGGTGGTGCCGGCCACGGCCGTGCCCGTGCCAATGGTCGTCGGTACGTTCGAGCAGGTGGCTTTGTCGGCTCCGGCCTGGGCCACCGCACCCGGATTGATGGTGACATCAACTGTGTTGCTGGCGGTACAGCCGTTGGCGGTGGTGGCCGTGAGGGTGTAGGTGCGCACAATTGGCGCGCCGGTCAGGTTGGGCAGCGTCAGCGTGGGCGTGGCCGAGGTAGCGCTACTCAGGCCGGTAGTGGGCGTCCAGGCGTAGGTGGTGCCAGCTACAGCCGGGCCGGTGCCAATTGTCACGGCCACGTTCGAGCAGGTAGTTTTGGCCGGGCCGGCGTTGGCCACGGCGGCGGGGTTGATGGTGACGTTGACCGTAGCCGTGCCCACGCAGCCGGCGGCCGAGGTCACGGTCAGGGTGTAGGTGGTGGTAATGGGCTGGCCGGTGGTGTTGGTGCCCGTCACGGTGGGATTGAGGATATTCGGGTTGCTCAGCCCGGTGGTGGGGCTCCAGCTATACGTGTAACCGGCTACCGGCGCAGCCGAGCCACCCAACGGAGCCGAGGTGGTACCCGAGCAGAAGCTGATAGCCGGGCCGGGCGAGGCCACCACGGCGGGGTTAATGGTTACTACTACCGATGAAGTAGCAGTGCAGCCGCTGGCGTTGGTCGCCGTCACGGTATACGTTTGAGTGGTGGGCGCGCCGGTGGTGTTGGTCAGCGTCACGGTGGGCTGGGCGGCGGTGGCGCTGCTCAGGCCGGTGGCCGGGCTCCAGGCGTAGGTATAGCCGGTAAGGGCCGCCGTACCGATGGGAGCCGACGCCACCCCCGAACAGGTGGCCACGGCCGGGCCCGCATCAGCTACGGCGGGTGCGCTCACGGTTACGCGCACGGTGCCCACGCTGCTACAGTTGGCGCCTACCGTCACGGTAAGGGTGTACACCTGCACGTAGGCCGCGCCGGTGGTATTGGGCAGCGTCACGGTGGGGTTGGCAGCCGTGGTGCTGCTCAAGCCCAGGGCCGGGCTCCAGCTATAAATGGCCCCTGCAATGGGCGTGCCGCCCAGCGGGGCCGAGGTCACGTTGGGGCAAATCGTGCGGTCGGCACCGGCATCAGCCGTGGGGGGCGGGGCCACGGTCACCGTCACGGTGGCCGTGGTGGTGCAGGTGCCGTCGGTGCCGGTCACGGTGTAGGTGGTCGTGGTGGTGGGCGACACGGTGATGGTGTTCGACGTCGAGCTTTGTCCGCCGCCGCTCCAGCTGTACGTCAGGCCCGCCGGGC
>NZ_BAAGZM010000141.1:0-8438 GCF_054778495.1 Hymenobacter agri | reverse complement strand
CGCCGGTGTTTCAGCCGTTTGCGCGGCAGCACCCGCACATTGCCGGCGCGGGCGTGGGCATGTACCTGGTGCAGCGCATCGTGGCCAGCCGCGGCGGCCGCCTTGATGTGGCCAGCACCGTGGGCGAAGGCACCACCTTCACGGTGTACTGGTTCGAGGGCTGAGGCCATAATTTTCATCAACCTACGGCGCTGCGAGGCGTATTGGAAAGGGCCGGGAGCAATTCCGGCCTTTTTTCATACCCTCTACTTTCCCATTTCCAAACACCATGAGCATTTTCAGCAGCGACAAACTGAAAGGCAAGAAAATTGCCATCATTGCCACCGACGGCTTCGAGCAGGCCGAACTCGACGAGCCCAAGAAATACCTCGAAGGCGAGGGTGCCGAAACCCACGTCATCTCCCTCAAAAGCGGCTCCATCAAGGGTTGGGACGGCCCCAACAAAGACTGGGGCAGCAAAGTCGACGTCGACAAAGTCATCACCGACGTGAAGCCCGCCGACTACGACGCCCTCGTGCTGCCCGGCGGCCAGATGAACCCCGACATCCTGCGCATCAACAAAGACGTGGTGAGCTTCGTGAAGGAGTTCGCCGGCTCGGGCAAGGTGCTGGCCGCCATCTGCCACGGCCCCTGGCTGCTGGTGGAGGCCGACGTAGTGCGCGGCAAGCGCGTAACGAGCTGGCCCAGCGTACAAACCGACCTCAAAAACGCCGGTGCCCACTGGGAAGACTCGGAAGTGGTAACCGACCACGGCCTCATCACCAGCCGCAAGCCGGAGGATATCCCGGCCTTCAATAAGAAGATTGTGGAAGAAATGCTGGAGCCCCAGCACGGCGGCCAGAACTAAGGTCGTTTGGGCTATTTGACGTTAATTGAACGTCGATAACAGCACGTCATGCCGAGCGCAGTCGAAGCATCTCTATCGCACAACTAATCGATTTTAGTATTGCGGTAGAGATGCTTCGAATGCGCTCAGCATGACGTTCTTTTTTGTGCTTTTATGTTATTCAATCCGGCAAACAAACCAAACTTATTACCGCCAGCCGCCGCCCAGCGCGTGGTACAAGTCCGTCACGGCCTGACGCTGCTGGAGCTGGTCGTTCACGCCGTTTAGCTCGGCTTGCAGCAGGCTTTGCTGGGCCTGTAGCACCTCGGTGTAATTGGCAAAGCCGGCGGCCAATAGCTCGTTGGTGTATTCTACAGCTTTGCGCAGCGACTCCAGCTGCAGGGCACGCAATCGGGCCTTATCGGCAGCGCTTTGGTAGGAGAAGAGCGCATTAGAAACCTCTTGGCCGGCCGTGAACATCGTTTGCTGATAGGTGTAGAGGTACTCCTGCTGTAAGGCTTTCGAGCGCTCCAACCGCGCCCGGTTCAGCCCCTGGCTGAAAATGGGCTGCGCCAAACCGCCCACGATGCTGGCGAAAATGGCCGTGGGCGAAAACAGATTGGTGAGCGTGGTGCTGGTGAGGCCTCCGTTGGCTGTGATGGTGAAGCTGGGGTAGAAGTAGGCCCGCGCCGCATTGGTCAGCTCAAAGGTCGACTCGAAGGCGTATTCGGCCTGCTGCACGTCGGGGCGGTTACGCAGCAGCTGGCCGGGCACGCCGGTGAGCAGGGGCGGGGCGGGCTCTTGGGCGGCCAGGGTGCCGCGCTCCACGGGGCTAGGCGTGCGGCCGAGCAGCGTGGCCAGGAGGTTTTCCGTTTCGCGGATGTTGCGCTGCAGGTCGGGAATGGTGACTTCGGCGGCATAGCGCTGGGCCTCGCTCTGCACCACGGCCGCGCCGGTTACTACGTCGCCTTCGAGTAGCAGGCGCATGGTTTCCACATCTTTGATGCGGTTTTGCACCGTTTGGCGGGTGATGTCGAGCTGGGCATCGAGGGCCAGCAGGGCGTAGTAGTTGTCGGCGATATCGGCAATGAGCTGGGTTTGCACCACGCGGCGGTAAGCCTCGCTTTGGCGCACGGCCGCCACGTACGAGCGTTTGGTGCTGCGCAGCTTGCCCCACACGTCGGCCTCCCAGCTGCTGCTCAGGCCCAGTAGGTACTGGTGCGCTACACCGCCGGTCACGACGGTGCTTTGGTCGGTGGTTGTGGTAGTGCCCGTGCCGGTAGTGCCGGTGCCCGTTCCGGTGCCAGTGCCCGTTCCCGTGCCGGTGCTGCCGGTGCCGGTACCCGTGCCGCCGGTTGTGGTGGTGGTGCCCGCGCCGGTGCCCGTGCTCACAAACGCCCCGCCAATACGCGAAAGGGTGGTGGTAGCCCGGGCGCTCAGGCTGGGCAGGAAAGCGGCGCGGCTCTGGGCCAGCAGGGCCTGGTTCTGCGCGATGCGGGCTTCGGCGACTTTTAGGTTGCGGTTGTTGGCGAGGCCTTCGGCAATAAGCTTTTGCAGCTGCGGGTCGGTGAAAAGCTGCTGCCAGGGGCGGGCGGCCAGCGTGGTGGTGTCGGTGGTGGCCGCGTCGCGGTAGAGGCCGGTGGTGGCAGTTTCGGGCCGGTGGTAGGGGTGCAGCAGCTGGCAGCCAGCCGCCAGCAGGAGCACGGGGGAGAAGAATCGAAGGAATTTGCTGGCATTCATAGTAATAGAATTAATACGTATACGCGGTTAGCACGGCCGGGGGACCTCACCCCCTAACCCCCTCTCCGCGGGAGAGGGGGCCGGGGAATGATGTCCTACGCCAGGGCCGGCTGCTGCTCCGGCTTCTTTTCGTCCGGTTTCTTCTCACCGTCCTTGGCGGGTGGCCCACCCTCGGCTTCCTCCTGCTCCAACTGCTCCTTCGTCTTGGGCGGGCCGCTGATGCGCTCCTGTAAGCTTTCAAACACGATGAAGAGTACCGGGATGAAAAACACCCCGACCAGTGTGCCGAATAGCATCCCACCAATGGCACCGGCCCCGATGCTCTTGTTGCCATTGGCCCCCGCGCCGCTGGCAAACAGCAGCGGCATTAGGCCGAATACGAAGGCAAACGAGGTCATCAGAATGGGGCGCAGGCGGGCTTTGGCGCCTTCCAGGGCCGCTTCCAGGATTTCCATGCTGTCGTCGCGGCGGCGGGCCAGCGAGAATTCGATGATGAGAATGGCGTTTTTGGCCAGCAGACCGATGAGCATAATCACCGAAATCTGGAGGTAGATGTTGTTGTCGATGCCGAAGAGCTTGGCGAACAGGTAGGTGCCACACAAGCCAATCGGAATCGAAAACAGCACCGCAAATGGCAGCAGGTAGCTCTCATACTGCGCGCTCAGCAGCAAGTACACAAACACCAGCGAGAGCGCGAAAATGTAGAGCGACTGCTTGCCGCTGCCTTGTTCCTCGCGGCTGATGCCCGAAAACTCGTAGCCGTAACCGGCCGGCAGCTTCTGGGCCACTTCCTGAATGGCAATGAGCGCCTCGCCCGAGCTGGTGCCCTCCTTGGGCGAACCGTTCACCGAAATGGAGGTGAACAGGTTGAAGCGCGACAGGCTTTCGGGGCCGTAGATGCGCGTCAGGGTCACGAATTCGGTGAGCGGGGCCATCACGCCGTCGGCGTTACGCACGAAGACTTTGCTCAGGCCCTCGGGGTTGGCGCGGTAGGCCGAGTCGGCCTGCACCATTACCCGGTACTGCTTGCCAAACTGGTTGAAGTTGGAGGCGTAGGAACCGCCGTAAAACACCTGCATGGCGTTCAGCACGTCCTTTTCCGTCAGGCCGGCCTGCTTCACCTTGGCCACGTTCACGCTCAGCTGGTACTGCGGGAAGCCGGGGTTGAAGGCCGTGCTGGCGTACTGAATTTCAGGCCGCTTGTTGAGTTCGGCCAGAAAGTCCTGCGCCACTTTGAAGAACTCGGCCGTGGTGTGCCCGCCCTTGTCCTGCAATTGGAACGTGAAGCCGCCGGTGGCCCCGAAGCCCGTAATCGTCGGCTGCGAGATGCTGCGGATATCGCCGGCCCGGATGTGGGCCGTGAGCTTGCCAATCTGTTTGATAACGGCCTCGTTGTTCATGTCCTTACGTTCGTCCCAGGGCTTGAGGCGCACGATGACCATGCCGTAGGCGCTGCCCTGCCCGGCCAGGAAGTTCTGGCCCGTGATGCGCAGAGTGCCCTTCACCGCCGGAATCGTCCGAATCAGGCTGTCGACTTCCGTATTCACGGCCGTGGTGCGCTCCAGCGTGGAAGCCGGCGGCAGGCTCACGTTCACGAAGATGGTGCCCATGTCCTCGTTCGGCACGAAGCTGCTGGGCGTAGTCGTCATCAGGAAATACAGCCCCGCGCCGAAGCCCGCCACCGCAATCAGTGCCACCCACTTGCGCGCCGCGAGGAAGGTTACGGCGCGAGTGTACTTGCCCACCAGCGCATCGTAAGCCGCATTAAAGGCAATGCTGAACCGCTGCATGAAGCCCTTTTTCTTGGGCGCTTCTTTCGCGTCTTTAGCCGCTTTGGGGTTGGGGTTTTCCTGGCCGTTACTGGCTACGCCGTCCTTGGCTTCGCCCTGTTTCGCTGCATTTTTTTCCGCCTCGGCTTTCTCCGCTTCGCCCTCGTGGTGCGGCGGTTTCAGGAACATGGCGGCCAGCGCCGGGCACAGCGTGAGGGCGTTGATGGCCGAAATCAGAATGGCCACCGCCAGCGTAATGCCGAACTGCTTGTAGAACACGCCCACCGAGCCCGTGATGAACGTAACCGGCAAAAACACCGCCGCCATCACCAGCGTGATGCTGAGAATGGCCCCGGTTATCTCGCTCATGGCATCAATCGCGGCCTTGCGCGGCGAGGTGTAGCCGCCTTCGAGCTTGGCGTGCACGGCCTCCACCACCACAATGGCGTCATCGACCACAATGCCAATGGCCAGCACCAAGGCAAAGAGCGTGAGCAGGTTGATGCTGTACCCGAAAACCTTGAGGAAGAAGAACGTGCCGATAATTGAAACCGGCACCGACACGCCGTGAATGATGGTAGACCGGAAATCCTGCAGGAAAATGAAAATTACTAGGAACACCAGCGCGAAGCATTCCAGCAGCGTGTGAATCACCTTGTCAATCGAGGCATCCAGAAAGTCGTTGATGTTGACGAGGTTGGTGTAGTGAATGCCGGCCGGAAATGACTTTTCGGCCGTTTTCAGCACTTCCAGCGACTTCTCAATCACGTCGCGGGCATTCGAGCCCGGCGTCTGGTTCACCGAGATGCCCACCGAGGGCTTGCCGAAGGTGGCGCTGTTGCTGCTGTAGGCCTGCGCGCCCAGCTCCAGCCGGGCCACGTCCTTGAGGTGTAGAATCTGGCCCTGCGCCGTGCTTTTGAGGATGATGTTCTCGAACTGCTGCACCGTTACGAGCTTGCCAGTGTATTTGATGACGTACTGGAAGCTCTGGTCGGAGTTCTCGCCGAATTTGCCGGGGGCGGCTTCCACGTTCTGGTCGGCCAGTGCGGCCGAAATGTCGGCCGGCGTGAGGCCGTAGATAGCCATCACATCGGGCTTGAGCCACACGCGCATGGCGTAGTCGCGCGAGCCGAAGGCGTTGGAGTTGCCCACGCCGTTCACCCGCTTAATCTGCGGCACGATGTTAATCTGGGCGTAGTTCTGCAGGAAGGTCTGGTCGTAGGCCGGGTTGTCGGAGTAGAGGGCGAAAATCAGCAGGTTGCTGCTTTGCTGCTTGCGCACCGTTACGCCGGCCAGGGTTACTTCCTGCGGCAGCAAGCTGGTGGCGCTGGCCACGCGGTTCTGCACGTCCACGGCCGCCTGGTCGGGGTCGGTGCCCACGTTGAAATACACCTGAATGCTGCCCGAGCCTTCGTTGGTGGCCGAGGACGTCATGTAGGTCATGCCTTCCACGCCGTTTATCTGCTCCTCCAGCGGCACGAGCACGCTTTTCAACACCACGTCGGCGTTGGCGCCCGCGTAGCTGGCCGACACCTGCACGGTGGGCGGCGAAATGTCGGGGTACTGCGCAATAGGCAGCTGCAGCAGTCCCAGCACGCCCAGCAGCACGATTATCACCGAAATAACGGTGGAGAGCACGGGGCGCTCGATGAATATTTTTAGCATAATCTTCTATCAGGCAATTTTTGTAAATCGTCCGTCATGCTGAGCGTAGTCGAAGCATCTCTACCGCTTCGTTGGGCCGATTGGGTTACTTGTGCAGTAGAGATGCTTCGACTACGCTCAGCATGACGTTCAGGCGAAGCCAGAGCGGGCTCCCTAAGCGCCCGCCGCGACGTCCGGCTTTTTCGGCGCGGTTTTCACCACTTTCGGCCGAATCTTCGTGCCTTCCTTCAGCCCGCTGATGCCCTCGAGTACGATTTGCTGGCCGGCTTTCAGGCCTTTTTGCACCACGAAGGATTCGCCATCGGGCGTGGGCACTACCGTGATGGCGGCGGCGTGCGCGGCCGTGTCGCGGCCCACCACGTAGGCGAAGCGCTTGCCCTGCAGCTCGTAGGTGGCACTCTGCGGGATGATGAGCACGTCGTCCATCGGGCGCTGGGTGCGCACCGAACCGCTGCTGCCGCTGCGCAGCAGGCCCTGCGGGTTCGGGAAGGTGGCGCGGAAGCTGCTGGCTCCGGTTTCGGTATTAATCTGGCCGATGGCGGTTTTCACGCGGCCGGGGTAGGGGTAGAGGCTGCCGTCGGCCAGCACGAGGCGCACGTCGGGCACGTTGGTGAGCTTCTCCTGCAAGGTGTTGCCGGGCCGGCGGCGGGCAAAGTCGAGCAGCGCCTTTTCGCTGAGCGAGAAGTAGGCGTACACGTTGGCCGTGCTCGAAATGGTGGTGAGCGGGTCGGCCGAGGTGCTGCTCACCAGGCTACCGATTTTGTTGGGAATGGTGCCCATCACGCCATCCACGGGGCTGGTGATGGTGGTGTAGCCCAGGTTGGTGAGGGCGTTGGCCAGCGTGGCCTGGGCCTGGGCCAGCGCAGCCTCCTTGGCTTGCAGCGTGTACTGCGCGCCTTCGAGCTGATACTTGCTGATAATGCCTTTGGCTACCAGCGGGGCCACTTTGTTCACGCCCATGCGGGCGGCGTTCACATCGGCCTCAGCGGTTTTCACGCCGGCGCGGGCCGTGCGCACTTCCTGCTCGTACTGCGGCGCGCTGATATGGAAAAGCTTCTGGCCCTTCTTCACTGTGGCTCCTTCATCCACGTAAATGGCTTCCACAAAGCCATCTACCTTGGGCCGGATTTCCACGTTCTGCTGCCCCTGAATGGTGGCTGGGTAGTCTTGAAAGAGCGTCACCGTGTCGGGCCGCACCACCAGCACCGGGTAGTCTTTGATGGGTGTGGGGCCACCGTCCTTGCCGCCTTTGCCACCGGGGCCGCCGGCTTCGTCGTCTTTCTTTTTGGAGTTGCAGGCGGCGGCGCTGAGCAGCACCAGCAGCAGGGCCGTGCGGGCCGGCAAATAATTAATCATAAGGAAGTAGGACCTGATTCGAAGGAAGGCGAATAAGCTGTACGCAAGCCCGCTGCGAAAAGCTGATTTGGTCTTCGCCTTTTCGACATGCCCTCCAATTGCCCCGACTACCCCGGCGAGTTTACAGACCGAACGCCGGCCCCCATTGCTGCGGGCCGGCGTTCGATGTTGCTTCGTTGTGCTCCTGCTAAACAGGGCTGTGGCTGCAGAGCGTGGTCAAACCCTGGTAGCCCGCTGCGGTAAGTTACTGCTGCGCCGTCAGCCAGTTGTGAATATCCGTCAAGGCATCCGGCGACAGCGGAGCCTCGAAGCCGGGCGTTTCCTTCGTGATTTGTAGGGCGTGATTGAGACCGGGCCGGCGCATTTCGGTAACGCGCGGATTGTCTTTCAGGCCTTTTCTCAGTAGGCTCAGGTTGACCGTAGCGTTCACTTCCGCGTCGTCATCGCCCTGCAGCAGCAGCACGGGGCAGTGCACCTGGGGCAAAGTGGCCAAGGGGTCGAAAGCCAGGTAGCTGCGGTAGGCGGGCGTGGTGAAGGCCTGCACGCTGGCCTGCACGTCGGGAGCTGCAATGGCAGGGTAGCGCTGGCGCAGCATATTGCTGAGGATGGCCTGCGCCTGGGCATTGTCGGGCGTTTGACGCACGATTTCGAGCATGGCGCGCTGGTGCTTCACGCGGGCCTCCTGGTCGCGGCGCTGCTGCGCCTTGAGGCGCAGGTGCTGCTGGTCGAGGTAGGTTTGTACCTGAGCCGAATTTGAGCCGGCGGCGCGCAGCTTGGCGGCTTCGGCCTGCGCATTGGCTTCCGCTAGCTGGTAGCTATGCCGCTGATGGGCTTCGAGCGTGTCGCGGCCCATCACCTTGCCATACATGACGGCTTGGTTGGCCAGCAGCTCCTGACCGGTGAGGCCCGCGGCTGCCAGGGCTACCACAAACGTAGGAGCTTGGGGCTGCGCCGCAGCCAGCAGGGCCACGTTGGCTCCTTCGCCGTGCCCAATCAGGCCCAGGCGCGTCACGTCGACTTGGGGCCGGGTGCGCAGGTAGTTGAGGGCGGCAATGGCGTCGGCGGCGCGCTGGGCCATGGTG
>NZ_BAAGZM010000140.1:0-8522 GCF_054778495.1 Hymenobacter agri | reverse complement strand
GGCGGCCACGGCCTGGCCAACATGCGCCAGCGCGCCGAAGCCGTGGGCGGAGCGCTGCACTTCGTGGCCGAGGCCACGGGGTTCGGCGTGGTGGCCTGTTTGCCGGGGTAGCGGGGCGAACAGACGTATTTTAGAAGAAAGAACGTCATGCAGAGCGCAGCGAAGCATCTCGCGTGTTGTCAGTAATTCGGTCGGCAGGGTTACTATTGCACGCGGGATGCTTCGCTGCGCTCTGCATGACGTTCTACTGTATTCTAACCTGTTTCCCGCCCCCATGTACGACCTCATCGGCGACCTCCACGGCCACGCCGCCGAGCTGCGGCAGCTGCTGACGAAACTCGACTACGCCCCCGATGATGCCGGGGTGTACCGCCACACCGGCGGTAGGCAGGTCATCTTCGTGGGCGACTTCATCGACCGCGGCCCGGCCATTCGCGAGACGCTGCAGATTGTGCGTGGCATGGTGGACGGCGGCGCGGCCCTGGCCGTGATGGGCAACCACGAGTACAACGCCCTTGCCTTCTGGACTTTCGACCCTACCGGCGGGCACCTGCGGCCGCACAAGCCCGTCCACATCATTCAGCATCTCGAAACCATTAAGGAATTCCGCAGCAAGGAACTGTTTGCCGAGTGGCTCGATTACCTGAAGTGGTTCTACACGCTGCCGCTGTTTCTGGAGCTGCCCGGGCTGCGCGTGGTGCACGCCTGCTGGGATGCCCGCTACATTGCCCAGCTGCGCCAGTGGCTGCCCGACGACCGCCTCACGCCCGAGTTCCTGCTGCGCGCCAGCCGCGAGGGCTCGGCCGAGATGGATGCCGTGGAAATCACACTCAAAGGCCACGAAACCGACCTGCCCGACGACCACGCCTTCTTCGACAAAGACGGCCACCGCCGCACCAAGATGCGCACCGCCTGGTGGCGCGACCCCGCCGCCGCCACCTACGACGACTATTACCTCGAACCCATCGAATCCCTCGCCGGCCAGCCCGTCGATGTAGCCGCGCTGCTCAATGCCAGCTACTACCAGGACGAAACGCCCGTGTTTTTCGGCCACTACTGGCTCAAGGGCGAGCCCCGCCTGCTCACACCACATTCCGTATGCCTCGACTACAGCGTGGCTCGGGGCGGCGAGCTGGTGGCCTACCGCTGGCACGGCGAGCAGACGCTCACGCCAGTGGGGCTGGTACGAGTAGCGGGGATACAGTAGCGCGGACTTTGTAGTCCGCGACTCCACGCCGGTCGAGCGGCCCTAACGGTACGGGGGCGCAGACTACAAGGTCCGCGCTACGTGTGGGCTGCCATTCGCCCCTTCCGCCGTTCCTTTGGGCTTTGGCGGCGCTGCTGCCGCGTCTTTTGCTTCTCCTGCCTCATGCGTTTCCTCCGTTTTGCCCTGCTGCTGCTGGCCGCGCCCGCCCTGGCTCAGAACCCGCTGCCGCTGCCCCGTAATTTCCAGCCTCTGTTCGAGAAGGGCACCCGCAGCGCCACCGGCGCGCCCGGCCCCAACTACTGGCAGAACACCGCCGACTACGACCTCAACGTCTCGTTCGACCCCTCCACCCGCCGCGTGGCCGGCACCGTCGATATCAAGTACGTCAACAACAGTCCCGATGCGCTGCCGCAAATCTGGTTCAAGCTCTACCCCAATCTCTACCAGAAAGGCGCGCCCCGCAGCCGTGCTATTGCGCCCGAGGACGTGAGTGCGGGCGTGAGCATCTCGGCCCTGAGCATCAACGGCGAGACGTTTGACGTGAAGAAGCTGCCCGCGCAGGCCACCAACCTGCCGGTGAAGCTCGCGCAGCCCTTGGCCGCCCACGCCACCGCCACCGTGCGCGTGGCCTATAGCTACATCCTGAACAAAGGCTCGCACCAGCGTACCGGCGAGGTGGAGCCGGGCGCGGATTTCGTGGCCTACTTCTTCCCCCGCATCGCCGTGTACGACGACCTCGACGGCTGGAACAAGCTGCCCTACACCGGCGACGCCGAGTTTTACAACGACTTCTGCAACTTCAAAGCCGCCATCACCGTGCCCAAGGATTTTGTGGTGTGGGCCACCGGCGACCTCACCAACGCCGCCCAGGTGCTGGCCCCCAAATACGCCCAGCGCCTCGCCGCCGCCGAGCAGAAGGACGCGGTGAGCTTCATCATCAGCCCCGACGAAGCGAAGCAGCGCGGCATCACCGCCGCCAACGCCCAGAACACCTGGCGCTTCGAGGCCAAGAACGTGACGGACTTCGTGTTTGCCACCGCCGACCACTACACCTGGCAGAGCACCAGCTTGGTCGTCGACCCCGCCACCAAGCGCCGCACCCGCGTCGATGCCGTGTACAACGCCAAGCACAAAGACTACGAGGAAGTCATCCAGTTTGCGCGCAAAACGGTGGAGGCCATGAGCTATACCTTCCCGCGCTGGCCCTACCCCTACGCCCACGAAACCGTGTTCGACGGCCTCGACCAGATGGAGTACCCGATGATGGTGAACGACAACCCCACCGACACCCGCGACGACGCCATCACCCTCACCGACCACGAAATCTTCCACACGATGTTCCCCTTCTACATGGGTATCAACGAAACCAAGTACGGCTGGATGGACGAGGGCTGGGCCACCATCGGCGAGTGGGTGCTCTCCAGCATCATCGAGCCGAAGCTCGACGACGACTACGGCATTGCCCGCTACGCCCAGTTTGCCGACACCGAGCAGGACGCGCCCATCGTCACGCTCACCACCCAGCTGAGCGGCGTGCCGTCTTTCCTCAACTCCTACCCCAAGCCCGGCCTGGGCTACCTCTACGTGCGCGACCTGCTCGGCGACGAGCTGTTCACCAAGGCCCTGCACACCTACATCCGCAACTGGAACGGCAAGCACCCGCTGCCACCCGACTTCTTCAACAGCATGAACACCGGCGCGGGCCGCGACCTGAACTGGTTCTGGCAGCGCTGGTTTTTCGAGGGCGGCTACCCCGACCTGGCCATCGCCCGCGTCGAGAAAACCAGCCCCGGCTACGACATCCGCGTCGAAGCCCACGGCCGCAAGCCCGTCCCTGTCGACCTCATCCTCACCTTCGCCGACAACACCACCCAGCAGCTGCACCGCAGCATCAGCGTCTGGGAAACCGGCGAAACCTTCGTCACGGTGCCCGTGGTCAGCAAGCAGCCCATCCGGCGCATCACCCTGGGCAGCACCCTCGTGCCCGACAGCTACCCGAAGGATAATGTGTGGGGGGGGAATTAATTTACAGCAATATGTTTTTTACTCTATCATAGTTACAAAACATACATACAGGTTTGGTATGAAAAACAAGATAGATTGGCCGACAGAATTCAACCGTCTTAAAGGCCAAGCGGTGATTGTAGGTGCCGGCTATTATCATATGTGTTTATTGAGCAAAGACGCTGAAACAGCATATTATACTTGCACAGGTCAGTTTGCCGGATGGACAGATACTAAACCAGCTAGAGAAATAAGAGAGGCATCAAAGATTCAACCGGACAAGATGATTCGCCTTCTATTGAGCATAAAGGAGCCGGCCATCATTGTAAACAATGATTACGATGCACAACTGTTTGTACTTTTAGGAGGTCATGCTCTTCTTCACGAGGATGTAGCAAGGCGGAAATTCAGCAATGTATTGCAACCCGAAGAAGTCGTTACATCACACTCACCAGAATCGGCCGAAGGTCAATTCCAAAGTATCAGCGTTGTTCCAAGCAAAAAGTTGATTCACGCGCCCGACCCGAAATTGAGAATGCTGATTATCAAAAGAGACCATTTCAAATGCAGGGTATGTGGCAGAAGTCCGAATACGAATACAGACATTGAACTACATGTGCATCATATAAAACCATTCAGCGTTGGAGGTCTTACGGAGAAAGAGAATCTTATTACGCTTTGTCACACCTGTCACAAAGGCTTAGACCCACACTACGAATGGGAGTTGTTTAATTTCATTGGTACGCACCCTTTAGGAGGTGCTTTTCAGAAAATTGGTGATAAAGTCGAATATCACCAATTAGTCGATAATTATAGAAAATATGCTTCGAAAACTATGACCAAATTTGCGAGCAAAAAGCTTAAAGCGAAAAAGTAGTTTCTCCCCTACCTTTGCCCGCGTGATGGGTCGCCTCACCGCGGCGCTTTCGGGCGACGAGGAAAGTCCGGGCAACACAGAGCACCTTGCTTCCTAACGGGAAGGACTGGCGCGCATAACGCAACCCAGGACAGCGAGTGCCACAGAAAATTACCGCCTACGTCGCCTTCGGGCGGCCGGTAAGGGTGAAAAGGTGCGGTAAGAGCGCACCAGCGGGCGGGCGACCGTCCCGGCTGGGTAAACCTCAGGGGTTGAAAGACCAAATAAGCTGGTACGCCGGCGCGGCTTCGGCTGCATCGGCTCCGGGCGGCTCGTTCGGCGCCAGCGGGTAGGTTGATGGAGCCTTTCGGCAACGACTGGCCTAGATAAATGGTGAGGCAGGGGCTTCGGCCCCGGACAAAACCCGGCTTACAGACCCATCACACCACATTAAAAAGGCCCCTTCTGCACGGAAGGGGCCTTTTCTGTTTTGAACTGTCATGCTGAGCGCAGCGAAGTATCTCGAGTGCTACCACTAATTCAATCGATTTGATTACTTGTTACACGCGAGATGCTTCGCTGCGCTCTGCATGACGTGCTGATAGTTCAATTCTCCTACTTCCCGTTTCCCGCCCGCACGGCCTTCACCTCCGCAGCGCTCACAGCGCTGGCCTTGTTACCGAACGAGTTGCGTATGTAGGTGAGCACCGCCGCAATCTGCGCATCGGTGAGCGAGGCCTGAGCCGGCATCACGCCGCGGTACTGCTCGCCGTTGATGTCGACGCCCTGCAGGCCGTTGAGCAGTACGTTGGTGAGGCGGGTTTTGTCGCCTAGCACGTAATCGGTTTTGGCCAGGGGCGGGTTCATACCGTCCACGCCCAGGCCGTCGGCCATGTGGCAGGTGAGGCAATATTGCTTGTATACCGCACTACCCTGGGCCAGCAGCGGAGCCGAAATGGCCGTAGCGGCTTTTTTGGCGGGGGCTTTAGGGGCCGGTTTTTTCTGGGCGGCGGCGGGCGCGGCGACGGCGGCGCACAAGGCCAGCCCGGCGAGGAAATGCTTCACGAAATCAGCTTATTTCTTGGTGTACATAATGCGGTAGATGGTGCCGGCCTTGTCGTCGCTCACGTAGAGCGAGCCGTCGGGGCCCTGGGCCAGGCCGCAGGGCTTGTGGTCGGCGCGGCCAGCAGCGGCTTTGGCGGCGGTGCCGGCAAAGTTGTCGGCGAATACTTCCCACTCGCCCGAGGGCTTGCCGTTTTTGAAGGGCTGGAAGACTACGTAATAGCCCTTCTGGGGCTCAGGGGCCCGGTTCCAGGAGCCGTGGAAGGCAATGAACGCGCCATTGCGGTACTTCTCGGGAAACATGGTGCCGGTGTAGAACAGCAGACCATCCGGAGCGGTGTGGGCGGGGTAGGCGGCCACGGGGTCGAGGTACTTGGAGTCGGCCAGCTTCTTGCCGTCGCCGCCGTACTCGGGGGGCAGCATTTTCTGCTTTTTCTGGCCGTCGTAGTACAGGTAGGGCCAGCCGGCGTTGGCGCCCTTATTCAGGGCGTACATGCACTCGGCGGGCAGCTCGGCGCTCTGCTTGTCGTCGTAGAGGGCCGGGAAGTTGTCGTGCAGCTGGTCGCGTCCGTGCTGCATCACGAAAAGCTGGTTGTTCTGCTGGTTCCAGTCGAGGCCCACCACGTTGCGCAGGCCGGTGGCGTAGCGGGTGCCGCTGCCGTAGGTCTGGTTGGCCTTATCGGCCCGGAACTGCCAGATGCCGCCGGCCGAATCCAGCACCGGGCAGTTCTGGCGGCCCAGCGAGCCGCGCTCCCGGTCTTTCACCTGGCAGGAGTTCGAATAAGCCCCGATGTTCACGTAGAGGTTGCCCGCGTTGTCGAGCACAATGGACTTGCTCTCGTGCTGGTGGCGGTTAATCAGGCCGGTCACGATTTTCTCGGGCTGCGCGGGGTTAGTCACCTCCCCTTTCGCATCGAGCTTGTAGCGGAAAACCTCCTCATCCGACGACGCATACAAATAGCCGTCCTTGGCGTAAATACCCGTGCCGCCGTAGCTGCCGAAACCCGTCGGGGCCGCCGTGGCCTTGCCATTAGCCCCGGGGTGCAGCTCCAGAATGCCCTTGCCGTTTTTGGGGCTGTTAAGCTTCACGTAAATAGTGCCCTGGGGCGTGATGGCCAGGTGCCGGGCGTGGCCGCCGGTTTCGGCCACCACCAGCGCACCAAAGCCGGCGGGCAGCTTCAGGCCGGCATTATTGGGGTCGGGAGCCAGGGTGTTTTTTTGGGTGAGTGAATAGAGGCTGAAGCTGCCGGCCAGCGCCGTGGCAAGCAGCAGCGGGCGGGTTAGGTGGTTTTTCATGAAGTGCGTTGGATTGAATTAAAGCGAAAGTACAGCTGCCCAGGCGTCGGCAACCTCACCCCCGGCCCCCCTCCTGCGGAGGGGGGCCGGGGGTGAGGTTGCCCGCATGAGGCAACGCCTTCCTTAAACTCCTAGCGCCGCTTTTCGTTACCTTCGCGCCGTTCCGTTCGCATCTATTTCCTTTTCCGCCCCTATGCCCCGCATTCTCATCATCGACGACGAAAAAGCCATCCGCAATACGCTGAAGGAGATTCTGGAATTCGAAAACTACACCGTCGACCAGGCCGAAGACGGCCCCGCCGGCCTCGACCTGCTCATCCAGCAGAAATACGACGTGGTGCTCTGCGACATCCGCATGCCCAAAATGGACGGCCTCGAAGTCCTCACCCGCGCCCAGGCCATGGGTACTGACGCCGCCTTCATCATGGTCTCGGCCCACGGCAACATCGAAACCGCCGTCGATGCCACCAAAAAAGGGGCCTACGACTTCATCTCCAAGCCGCCGGACCTCAACCGTCTGCTCCTCACCGTGCGCAACGCCCTCGACCGCACCAAGCTCGTGACGGAAACCAAGACGCTGAAAAAGAAGCTCTCCGTCACAAAGGGGTCGGAAATGGTGGGCAAGTCGGCCGCCCTCGGCGCCGTGCGAAAAGCCATCGAAAAGGTGGCCCCCACCGATGCCCGCGTGCTCATCACCGGCCCCAACGGCGCGGGTAAAGAGATGGTGGCCCGCCAGCTGCACGAGCTCAGCAACCGCGCTAGCGGCCCCCTGGTGGAAGTAAACTGCGCCGCCATCCCGTCGGAGCTCATTGAGAGCGAGCTGTTCGGCCACGAAAAAGGCTCCTTCACCTCGGCCGTGAAGCAGCGCATCGGCAAGTTCGAGCAGGCCGACGGCGGCACGCTGTTTCTGGACGAAATCGGCGACATGAGCCTTTCGGCCCAGGCCAAAGTGCTGCGCGCCTTGCAGGAAAACAAAATAACCCGCGTAGGCGGCGAAAAGGAAATCTCGGTGAACGTGCGCGTGCTCGCCGCCACCAACAAAGACCTGCTCCAGGAAATCGCCGATAAAAACTTCCGCGAAGACCTCTACCACCGCCTCTCGGTGATACTAATTCAAGTGCCCGCCCTCAACGACCGCCGCGAAGACATCCCCGACCTCATCCAGAAGTTCCTCAACGACATCGCCGCCGACTACGGCAACAAGCCCAAGAAAGTCGACCCCGCCGCCCTCGAATACCTCAAAGGCCTCGACTGGCGCGGTAACATCCGCGAGCTGCGCAACGTGGTCGAGCGCCTCGTGATTATGAGCGACGACACGATTTCGGAAGGCGACGCCAAGGCGTTTGCAGGTAAGTAATCACATAAATCACGGGCATTTTATAATAGGGAAGCCGCGCGAAAATCAACTTCGCGCGGCTTCCCTAATTCCCTTTAATACAAAAATCGCTTTTACTCACATTCTATTTATTAATTTATCAATACGCCTTTTGTTTTCTTGCTGTAGCAATGAAGGATAAAAATTCATTACAACGTTTACGAGCAAAATGACAAAAGCAAACAAATAATTTAAAGTAATAATCTTTGCAAAAGCAAAAACAGTCACGAAAACGAACCCAATTAAGTGGTCTATTTCAGAAATTGTCATCTCGTGACGCAAATTGTATAGGCTAGAATTTTCAATTCTTGTTTTCAATTTAAGCCTTTGATTAAAATATTTGAAAACTGTATGAACCACAATCCATTTCAATACATTAACGCCGATAATTTTATTTATTTTTTCACTCCTAATGAAATTCAGATTAGATAATATTTTGTTGTAAAATTTTGTTTTTCTCACAACAGCCCCTAATATCATTCCAACAATCCAGGAAATAAATGCTATTGATATACTGAACGATAAGTATTTGTAATTCATATACTTAAAGCATGTGAAATAATTGTGCTCCTAAAAAATCGGCCGAGTAATTTCCAGGAAGCAGCCTGCCGGTGTCTTGATTCGCGAAGTAAGATAATATAAAAATTTCGGCGGTGGTCTAAGTGAGGATGAACACGTATAAGGTTGATGGTAACAACTCAGCATACGTGCGCCAAATGCGG
>NZ_BAAGZM010000139.1:0-8552 GCF_054778495.1 Hymenobacter agri | reverse complement strand
ACGCGGCCGAGTCCCGCGCCCTGGCCGTGGGCATGTTGCAACCCACCGGCGAGGGGCAGGGCCAGATTCGCTTCATGGCCGTGGCGCCCGAGGCGGCGGGGCAGGGACTGGGCCAGTGTGTGGTGGACTACCTCGAGGAACAGGCGCGCGCCGCGGGCCTCCGCGAAATCGTGCTGCACTCCCGCGAGTCGGCGGTGGGTTTTTATGCACGGCTGGGCTACGCGGTGGTGGAGCCGTCGCACGTGCTATTTGGCGTTATTCCGCATTTTCTAATGCGAAAGGAGCTGTAGGGCGGACTCTGTGAGTGCGCGCATTGCCTGCCCTAGCTACGCAAACGGGCGCGGACTCGCAGAGTCCACGCTACGTTACTTATCCCCAAACTTCTCGCGGCCGCGCCACAGGTCGAAGTACATGCGAAAATCGCCCAGCAGCGAATACCACGGGTGCTGAAACGTGGCCGGCCGGTTGTGCTCCACAAAAAAGTGGCCTACCCAGGCAAAGCCATAGGCCGCCACCACACCCGCCGCCAGCCAGTTCCAGTTGCCGGTGCGTAGCAGCATGGCCAGGCACACGATGAACAGCGTGGTGCCCACGAAATGCAGCACCCGCGTGCCCCGCCGGCTGTGCTCGCGCAGGTAGCGCGGATAGAACTCGGCAAACGTGAAAGGCTGCGTCGACATAACCGGAAGCGTGAAAGACGAAAGTAGGCGCTGCTCAGGGCGGCCACAGCGGCCGATGGCAAATGAAGTGATTTTTTCGGCAAACTTGCCAGGGTAATTTCCATCCGACCCATGTCCGACCTCACCCCTGCCCTCCCCAACCTCGCCACGATGGTGGCTGCCTACAACCAGATGAACCACTACGGTCGCACCAACGGCATGGTGCTGACGGTGAGCGCGCCCGGCCAAGTCGAATACCGCATGACCATCCGCGACGAGCACCTCTCTTCGCCCAACACCTGCCACGGCGGCGTACTGGCCGGGCTGATGGACGCGGCCCTGGGCGCAGCCGCCCTCTCGCTGGCCTTCACCAAGCTAGAGCTGGTATCTACCGTCGAATTCAAGATGAACTACCTGCACGCGGTGCACCTGCACGACGAATTGGTGGCCCGCGGCGTAGTCGACCACGGCGGCAACTCATTGGTCGTGAGCAGCTGCGTGGTGTACCGCGTAAAAGAAGGCCATGACGATGTAGCCGTCGCCCGCGGCCTCGGCACCTTCAACCGCTACCCAGCCAGCAAGCGCGACTTCGCGCAGCTGCTGACGGGCGGGCAATAAGTAACAGCGAAGCGTTAAAAGAGAAAAAGCCCGCCTGAGTCATCAGGCGGGCTTTTTCTCTTTTAACGCTTCGCTGATTTACAGCTCTACCGACGAGTGCACGCCCACGGGCTCGTACTCATCTTCGCCGTCGGTCATTTGCGGGGCGGGCACTTTGCGTACGTTGCGGGCACAGTCTTCGTCGCGGTGGTTGCGGCCCACGGTGAACTCCACCCAGTCGCCTTCGCGCAGGTCGTTGAAGTCGCCTTCGGTAAGGTCGGCGTAGCTGAAGAACAGGTTGTTCGGGGGCATTACCACGAAGCCAAAGCCGTTTTTCAGATTTTTGATGGTGCTCATGCCGAGCGTGCCCACGGGGCCGGCAGCGGTGGGGCCGGTGGGGCGGGCCAGTTTGGGCGCCGCAGCGGTGCTGGGGGCAAAGGCGGCGGGCTCGCTCTGGTTCACGAACATGGCTTCTACCACTTCATCCTGCTCCTGCAGGCCGCGGTCAATCACGTCGTGCATGGCAACCGGGTAGGTCACCTGCTCGAGCAGCTGCTGCGAGGCGCGCGTCACGCGGGTTTCGCCCTTGAAATCTTCGTATTTGAAATCCCAGTTCAGCAGCATCACGCGGGTGCCCACGGTGTTGAGCTTGCGGATGAGGGGTACGTAGTCGGAATCGCCGGCGATGAGCACGACCACATCAAGGGTTTTGTGCAGGGCCAGCTCGAGGGCTTCGAGCGAGAGCCACACGTCGATGCCTTTTTCCTGCAGGCGGCCGTCGCGGGTTTTCAGGGCCATGTAGTGCGTTTGCACGCCCAGGTTCATCAGAATGTCGTCGAGCAGGCGGTCGTGGAACAGACGGTCCTTGTCGCGGGCTTCGGTGGCCGAGAGGCGGCCGCGGAAGAAGTGAGCATCGGTGATGCGCGCCAAGCGCACGTCTACATCTTCTTCTTCGGCTACCTGGTGGCGGATGTATTCGTGGAGACCTTCGAGGCTGATACGGGCCTTGCGCTCGTGCTGGAAATAATAATAGTCGCTAATTTTTAAGAAATAGTTGCCGTCATAAAAGACACCAACCCGAATCAAGGGGCTGTTCATCTGGTTCATGGTAATGAAGTTGCGTAAAGTTAGAAGAGTGTTTTGAGTGGGATGTAGTGTGAGTTAATTGAGGGTAGAAACACCAACCTGAACGCGGGCAGACATGCCAGCTGATGGGAGGTTCAAAACGGCAGCGGGAGTATAACAAGAGCCCGGCGCGACCGCCCGGCGAGGGCAATCACGGTACCGAATGCTCGGAAAATGAAACTTTAACGGGGCCTAGCCGGCGGAAACGATTGAAATCGCGGAATAACAACCTGAATCAATACCAACACAGTCCTATTTTAACAACATATCTGCTGCGAAGCTAGCGTTATTAGCTGACTTATGCAATAGTATAAGGTTGCGATATAAGCCCGCCAGCGATGCTGCACGGCCTTTGCGGGGGCGGCTGCTATATCAGGTGCATCGAGCCCACCACCAGCCCCAGCACCAGCAGCGCGTAGCCCACGCAGATGCCCACTTCCATGACGTTGCCGCTGGCCGAGCCCGTGCTGATGAGCGGAATCTTAAAGGAATAGTCGGCAATGGGCAAAAACCAGCGTACGCCCGATTTGGTGAGGGTATCGGCCACTAGGTGGGAAGCGTAGCCGGTGCCGGCGTAGAGGGCCACGCCGCGCCAGCCCAGGTGGCGGTCGGCGAGGTGGCCGATGTAGGTCCAGAGGGCCGTGGCCCAGATGGTGTGCGTCCAGGAGCGGTGGGTGGTGAAGGGGGCCAGCGCCACGAAGGTGCCCAGCAAACTCAGCCACAGCTGCTCGGTGTAGAGGCCCGCCACTACCGTGCCCAAGCCCGTGAACAGCAGCGCCAGCCGCCGGGCCGAGCCGCCCTGCATGCCCACACCAATGAGCCCGAAGGCCAGCGCCACCGTGAAATAGAGGCGCTGCTGGGCGCTGGCCGGCAGCTGCAGGTAGGCAAACACACCAATGAGCAGGCCCGCGCCGACGAAGGCCCAGCGCACGAATTTCTGCGTGAAGCCGAGGCGCTTGCTGAGGCGGCTTTCGGGGTGGTCGAGGTCGGGGGCGAGGCTGGAGAAGCCGGCCAGCGCGATGCCGGCCAGCGAAAACGGAATGCCCGGGGCCAGCCCGGCCACGGCCACGCCGGTGATGAGGCCGATGGCCAAATGGGAAGAGCCGCGCATGCGTGGAGGAGTTGCTGGTTGCTGGTGGCGCCGGTCATGCAGAGAGTAGCAAAGCATCTCGCTCGCCTCTACTAATCCTTTTCCCGGCCATTGAATTACTTCCGGCAGGCAAGATGCTTCGCTGCGCTCTGCATGACCGGCAGGCCGCGAAGCTACGGGCAGCCCCGGAAACCTTCGCCACCTTTGCCGTGTATTTACCCCGCAGCCCGACCGGAAAATCTTCTGGCCGGGCTAGTTCATTTGCCCCTTCTAGCCTGATACCCTGTGCAAGTAGCTGATTTTCTTCGCCTCTATCGTTTGTCTCCGGAACTACAGGTGCTAGCCTCCCGCCTGCGCGGCGCGGCCAAGCCCGACCCCAACGGCGTGCGGCTGCACCTGCGCGGCCTCGTGGGCAGCCAGGATGCCGTGGTAGCTGCTGCGGTGGCCCACGCCCAGCATCCGCACGTGTTCGTGCTGCACGACAAGGACGAGGCAGCGTATTTTCTGGCCGATTTGCAGCACCTGCTGCCCGAGGGACCGGAGGCGCTGTTGTTTCCGAGCTCCTATAAGCGGGCCTACCAGTTTGACGAAACCGAAAACGCCAACGTGCTGATGCGCGCCGAAGTGCTGAACCGCATTAACACGACGCGAGCGGCGGGCAGCGGCAACAGCGTGTTCATCGTGACCTACCCGGAGGCGCTGACGGAGAAGGTAATCAACCGTCAGAGCCTAGTGAAAAACACCTTCAACGCCAAGGTGGGCGACAAGCTGGACGTGAATTTCCTGGGCGAACTGCTGGGCGAGTACGACTTCGAGAAGACGGATTTTGTGTACGAGGCGGGGCAGTACGCCGTGCGCGGCGGTATTGTGGATGTGTTCAGCTATGCCAATGAGCTGCCGTTCCGGCTCGAGCTGTTCGGCGATGAGATTGAGAGTATCCGCACGTTCAACCCGGAAACGCAGTTGTCGGTCGACCCGCGGCCTAGCATCAGCATCATCCCGAACGTGCAGACCAAGATGCTGACCGAAACGCGGGAGGCGTTTTTTGACTTTCTGCCGCGCACGGCCTGTCTCTGGCTGAAAGACGTGCGCCAGACGCTGGACGTGGTGAGCGAGCTGTACGAAAAGGCCGAGGCCAACTTCGAGCAGATGCTGGCCGAAGCCGGCGGCATGCAGATTGTGAGCAAGCCGGCCGACTTGTTCGAGAGCGGCAAGAGCTTCAAGAAACTGCTCGATGAATTTGCGGTGGTGGAATTCGGCAAGCGCTTCCACTTTAAGAATGCTGAAACATTTCAGTTTACGGCCAAGCCGCAGCCGAGCTTCAATAAGGAATTTGAGCGCATGGCCAAGAACCTGCGCGAAAACCAGCTGCGCAACTTCACCACCATTATTGCTTCGGACACCGTGCGCCAGGCCGACCGCCTACGCACCATCTTCGACGAGCTCGACAACAACGTGCAGTTTCAGCACCTGCTGCTGGCCCTGCGCGAGGGCTTTGTGGACGAGCAGCTGGAGCTGGCCGTGTACACCGACCACCAGCTGTTTGAGCGCTACTACCGCGCCCAGGAAACCAGGAAGTTTTCGAAGAAGAAGGCCCTGACCCTGCGCGAGCTGAAAACCCTGCAGCCCGGCGACTACGTGACGCACCAGGACTACGGCATTGCCCGGTTCGCGGGGCTGACGCAGGTGGAAATCAATGGGCAGATTCAGGAGGCCATCCGGCTGGTGTACCGCGACGACGACGTGCTCACGGTGAGTATCCACGCCCTGCACAAGATTGCCAAGTACAGCGGCCAGGAGGGCGCGCCGCCCACGATGAGCAAGCTGGGCTCGCCAGAGTGGGAGAACAAGAAGAAGTCGGTGAAGAAGAAGGTGAAGGACATTGCCGCCGACCTTATTCGACTATATGCCAAGCGGAAAACCGCGCCCGGCTTCGCCTTCTCGCCCGACGGCTTCATGCAGGCTGAACTCGAATCGAGCTTCATTTACGAGGACACGCCCGACCAGGCCAAGGCCACCGAGGACGTGAAAAACGACATGCAGCAGCCCCACCCCATGGACCGGCTAGTGTGCGGCGACGTGGGCTTCGGCAAGACGGAAGTGGCCATTCGGGCGGCCTTCAAGGCCGTGGCCGATGGCAAGCAGGCGGCCGTGCTGGTGCCCACCACCATTCTGGCCATGCAGCACTACAAGACCTTTCGGGACCGGCTGGCCACGCTGCCCGTGACGGTGGAATACATCAACCGCTTCAAAACCACCAAGCAGATTAAGGAAACGCTGGGGCGCGTGGCCGAGGGCAAAACTGACATCCTCATTGGCACGCACCGCCTGACTAATAAGGACATCAAGTTCAAGGACCTGGGCCTGCTGGTGATTGACGAGGAGCAGAAGTTCGGCGTGAAAACCAAGGACAAGCTGAAGGAGCTGAAGGTGAACGTGGATACGCTCACGCTCTCAGCCACGCCCATTCCGCGCACGCTACACTTCTCGCTGATGGGCGCCCGCGACCTGAGCGTGATTGCCACCCCGCCGCCCAACCGCCAGCCGGTGAACACCGAGCTGCACGTGTTTGACGAGATACTGGTGCGCGACGCGGTGGCCCGCGAGCTGAAGCGCGGCGGGCAGGTGTTTTTCGTGCACAACCGCGTGAAGGACCTCGACGAGCAGGCCGCCATGATACTGCGCATGGTGCCCGATGCCCGCATCACCACCATTCACGGGCAGATGGAGGGCGACCAGCTCGAGAAGCGCATGATGAAGTTTGTGGAGGGCGAGTACGACGTGCTGGTGAGCACCAACCTGATTGAATCGGGTCTCGACATCCCGAACGCCAACACCATCATCATCAACCGCGCCCACCTGCACGGCCTGAGCGACCTGCACCAGATGCGCGGCCGCGTGGGCCGCTCCAACCGCAAGGCCTACTGCTACTTACTCACGCCGCCGGTGGCCAACCTGCCCAGCGACGCCCGCAAGCGCCTGAGTACGCTGGAAGAGTTTTCGGACTTGGGCGCGGGCTTCAACGTGGCCATGCGCGACCTCGACATTCGCGGGGCGGGCAACCTGCTGGGCGGCGAGCAGTCGGGCTTCATCAACGACCTGGGCTACGAAACCTACCACCAGATTCTGGACGAGGCCGTGACCGAGTTGAAGGAAACCGAATTCCGCGACTTGTTCCTCGGCGACTCCAACCAGCGGCTGCAAATGGCAGCCGGCGCGGGCCGGGCCCACGAGTGCAACGTGGAGACGGACCAGCAGGTGCTCATTCCGGAGAAGTACGTGAGCAACGTGTCGGAGCGCCTGCAGCTCTACGCCAAGCTCGACCGCGCCCAGAAGCCAGAGGAGCTGCGCAAGCTGCTGGCCAGCATGGTCGACCGCTTCGGGCCGCTGCCGCCCGAGGTGGAGCAGCTGGCCGACATCGTGCGCCTGCGCTGGCAGGCCTGCAAGGTGGGCTTCACCAAAATCACGCTCAAGCGCGACACGCTGAAAGGCTACCTGGCCGCCGACGACGACCACAAGGCCTACTTCCAGGGCGAGCAGTTCGGCACCATCCTCAACTACGTGCAGACGCACCCGCGCACGGCCAAGCTGAAGGAGCACAAGGCGCAACTGATTGTGACGTTTGAGGAAGTACGCTCCATTCAGCAGGCCAAGCGCGTGCTGAGCGAGCTGGGCAGCGAGGAGGCCGTGACGGCATAGCGACGCATAATTGCGTCTGTCTCGGTGCATAACGTTCAGTGTAACTGCGTTTCTATGAAATCTCTGCCTTTCCTGCTTCTTGCACTGCTGCCGCAGTTGGCCGCCGCCCAAACCGCGCCGCAGAACCTACGCCTGAAGCACGAGCTCGACAGCATTTACGCCGTGGACCAGAAATGGCGCAGTTTACTCTTCGGACCGCGCCACCGGCCCGACTCGCTGGCCCGCGCCCTAGGCGTGACACGTGAAAGCCTGCCCACCTACCTGCCGGGCCAGATGCTGCGCACCGACTCAACCAACCTGCGCCGGGTAAAAGTCATTGTGCAGCAGTACGGTTACCCCGGCAAAACGCTGGTGGGCGAGCCTACGAACGAGGCCGCGTGGTACGTCATCCAGCACTCCGACGCCATTGGCCAGTATTTGCCCCTCATCAAGAAAGCCGCCGACCGGGGCGAATTGCCCTACCGCCTCTACGCCCAGATGCTGGACCGCCAGCTGATGCGCGCGGGCAAGCCCCAGCGCTACGGTACGCAGGGCTACGGCTACTCGATAACCAACCCGCAAACCGGCCGCCACGAGGCCCAACCGCCCTTCATCTGGCCCATTGAAAACCCCGCCCGGGTGAACGAACGCCGCCGAGAGGCTGGCTTCCCGACCACCGTGGAGCAGAACGCGGCCGCCCTCGGCATTCAGTACCGGGTGCTGACGCTGAAAGACGTGGAAAAAATGCCCAAAAACTAAGCCCTGCCCTATGACTATCCGCTGGCACTGCCTGCCCTTCGAAAGCCTGCCCAACCTGATTCTCTACGACCTGCTGCGCCTGCGCTCCGAAGTATTCGTGGTGGAGCAGAACTGCGTGTTCCAGGACATTGACCGCCAGGACATGGACGCCCACCACCTGCTGGGCTACAACGAGGCCGGCGAGCTGGCTGCCTACGCCCGCCTGTTTCCGGCCGGTGTCAGCTACGCCGAGGCCAGCATCGGGCGCGTCATTGTGGCGCAGGCCTTCCGGCAGTACGGCCTGGGCCGCGAGCTGATGCGCCAGGCGCTGACGTACTCCGACGCGCTATTTGGCCCCCAGCCCAATAAAATCGGGGCCCAGCAGCATTTGGAAGGGTTTTACAATGAGTTCGGCTACGAGCAGTGCGGGCCGATGTACGTAGAAGACGGCATCCCGCATATTCCGATGCGGCGGGCATAGCCATTTAAACCCGGTTTACCGGAGAATTGGATGTGGGAATAGCCTGTTGAGTCGACATTCAACTGTTGTTATCCCACATCCAGCCCCGGCAGACCCAGCAGCTCAGCGGCGCGCTGGGCCACGGTCCGCACGCCGGCCACGTCGGGGCCGGTGATGGTGAGGTGGCCCATCTTGCGGCCGGGGC
>NZ_BAAGZM010000138.1:0-8570 GCF_054778495.1 Hymenobacter agri | reverse complement strand
GCTGGCCGGCGGCGTGGCCGCCAACTCGGGCCTGCGCACCGCGCTCGAAGCCGAGGCCGCCGTGCAGGGCTGGCAGGTATTCATTCCGGAGTTTCAGTTTTGCACCGACAACGCCGCCATGGTGGCCATGACAGCCCACTTCCAGTTCGAGGCCGGCGAGTTTGCCGACCAGCTCACCAGTCCCAGCCCGCGCCTGAAGCTGACGTAGGCGTAGCTTCGCGCCCCGTTTGCGCCGTATCATTCGCAGCACCTGCTTTCGCGGGTGCCGGAACCGCGCCGCTCTGCACCTGCGAAAGCAGGTGCTCCAATTCGACCATCATGGCCAAAAAAGACGACAAGCCCACCATCATCAACATCAAAAACCGCCGCGCCAGCCACGAATACAGCTTCCTGGCCAAGTACGACGCGGGCGTGATGCTGCAGGGCACCGAGATAAAAAGTATCCGCGAGGGCAATGTGAACCTGAGCGACGGCTACTGCACCTTCGACCACCGCGGTGACCTCTGGATTCACAGCATTCGCATTGCGCCTTATTCGTTAGGTACTTACAACAACCATGACGCCATGCGCGACCGCAAGCTGCTGCTCAACAAGCGCGAGCTGAAGCAGCTGGCCGGTAAGAAAACGGACCAGGGTCTGACCATCATCCCGCTGCGTTTGTTCGTAACCGACCGCGGCTTTGCCAAAATCGAAATCGCGCTGGCCCAGGGCAAAAAGCTGTTCGACAAGCGCAACGACCTCAAGGAAAAGGCCCAGAAGCGCGACATGGAAAGAATGTGATGATTTGAGAATGTGAAGAATGTGGAAATATGATGTTAGCAAAGCTTCATTCGAGCCAACAGTAGCATCTTTGTAGTCCGTTGGAAGCATGAGTTCATCTGCATTCTCACATTTCCACATCACCCACATTCTCACATTATTTTGAATCCCGGTATCTGCGCGCTCAGCGCCGTCCCCGTTCGCGCCGAGCCCAACGACCGGGCCGAGCTTGTGACCCAGCTGCTTTTTGGTGAGTGCTACCAGATTCTGGCCACGCAAGGCAACTGGTTTCAGATTCGGCTGGCCGCCGATGACTACGTGGGCTGGATGGACTTCAAGCAGCATACGCCCGTGTCGGCCGAATATTATGCCGCCTGGGGCGCGCAGGACCACCCCCGTGCCCTCGACGTGGTGCAGGCCGTGAGCGACGCCACCACCAAAATTCCGCTCACGCTGGGCTGTCGCCTGCCGTTTTTCGACGGCATGAACGTGCGCATCGGCGAGCGCAGCTACTTTTACAACGGCACGGCTACTAACCCCACCGCCGCGTCCGACGTGGCCCGGCAGGTGGCGCTGCTGCGCAAAGTGGGCCTGATGTACCTGAAAGCGCCCTACGTGTGGGGCGGCAAAAGCATTTTCGGCCTCGACTGCTCGGGCCTGTGCCAGCAGCTCTACGGCCTGATTGGCGTGCAGCTGCCGCGCGATGCCCGCCAGCAGGTCGACCACGGCCGCCCGGTGCATTTCGTGACGCAGGCCAAACCCGGCGACCTCGCCTTTTTCGACAACGCCGAGGGCCGCATCGTGCACGTGGGCATGGTGCTCGATGAAGGCCAGATTCTGCACGCCCACGGCGAAGTGCGCCTCGACCCGCTCGACCACAACGGCATCTTCAACCGCGACCGCCAGAAGTACTCGCATCAGCTGCGCCTCATCAAGCGCCTGCTGCCGGAGTAGGGGCGGGGGAGAAGAAACGAATAATCAGAACGAGATGCCTCGGCTGCGCTCGGCATGACGTTCTGATTAACCTAAACGTAACCGCTGAACTTAACCTTGCCACGCTTGTTTATCTACTCGGAAACCGCTAGCTTTCGGCGGGTTATCCGAACCCACAAGCGTGTATGGACCAAAAAGTGTTAGTGCTGAATGGCGACTATACCGCCATTACCCTGTGCAGCGTGCAGAAGGCGTTTGTGCTCCTGTTTCTGGATAAAGCCGAGATGGTGGCCAAGTCGGAAGGCACGCTCCGAACGATTTCGCAGGCCTACCCCAAGCCAAGCATCATCCGCTTGCAGCGCTACGTTCGCGTGCCCTACAAAGGCATTGCCCTGAGCCGCCACAACATCTTCAAGCGCGACCATTTCGAGTGCCAGTACTGCGGCTCGACTAAAAACTTAACATTGGACCACGTGATGCCCCGCTCGCGCGGCGGCGAGTCGAGCTGGACCAACCTGCTCACGGCCTGTGCCCGCTGCAACCACGCCAAGGGCCACCACACGCCCAACGAGGCCGGTATGACCATTCGGCAGCAGCCCAAGAAGCCCACGCTGGCGGGCTTCTTGCGCCTATCGGCGGGCACCATCGACCAGAATTGGCACGCGTATCTGAATTAAGTTTAGGCCTTAGCCAACTAAGTTCAGGCCGATGGTGTTGGGAAGGGTACCTTTACGGCTCACCATTCCCCAAACCTTGCCTATGGCCCTTCCCCGCTTTGCTGCGACCCGCTCGTTTCATACCGAGCTCAAAACTCGAATCAATCATTACTTCGAAGAATCGGGGCAGCGAATGACGGGAAATTTCAGCCTCCTGTTTAAGGCAGGGCTGTTGGTGGGGGCCATGATTGGCCTGTACGTGCACTTGGTATTCTTTACGCCGCCCGCGCTGTGGGCGCTGCTGGAGTGCGCGCTGCTGGGCTGTGTTATTGCAGCCATCGGCTTTAATGTGATGCATGATGGGGCGCACGGCAGCTTCTCGCGCTTTGCCTGGGTGAATAAGCTGGCAGCCTACACACTGGGCGTGCTCGGCGGCAGCCCATACATGTGGAATTCCAAGCACAACCTCATCCACCATACCTACACCAACATCGAGGGCCACGACGACGATATCAACATCCAGCCCTGGATGCGGATGTCGCCCGAGCAGCCCAAGCACGCGCTGCATCGCTACCAGCACCTCTACTTCTGGGCGCTGTACTGCATGCTCTACATCTCCTGGATTTTTGCGATGGATTATCAGAAGTACTTCTCGCGCCAGATTGGGGCAATTGGGCTCAAGCCGATGAACACCGGCGAACACGTAAGCTTCTGGGGATTTAAAGCGCTGAATATGCTGCTGTACATCGCGCTGCCCATCTATTTTGTGGGCTTTGGCCCCTGGCTGGCGGGCTTCCTGTTGAGCACGGCCGTGGCCGGCCTGGTGCTGAGTATGGTGTTCCAGCTGGCGCACACCGTGGAGGATGCTGCGTTTCCGGTGCCTCACGCAGTTACGAGCAAGCTCGAAGACGAGTGGGCCATTCACCAAGTGCGCACCACGGCCAACTTCGCCACCGACAACAAGCTGGTGAGCTGGCTGGTCGGCGGCCTCAACTTCCAGATTGAGCACCATCTGTTCCCGAAAATCTCGCACGTGCACTACCCGGCCATCAGCAAGATTGTGCAGCAGGTGTGCGCCGAGTTCGACATCACCTACAACAACTACAAGCACACCCGCACGGCCATGCTCTCGCACGTGATGTACCTGCGCCAGATGGGCCGTATGGCGTAGAGACGCATATTTGCGTCTCATCGTGTGCTCCATCAGGCTATTATTGTTCAACGACGAGACGCAAGTATGCGTCTCTACATCGTTCAGCATGACCAACAAAAAGCCCCGACGCAACCGCGTCGGGGCTTTTTGTTGGGTCCTAAAACCTGCCGATTATTTGCCGCCCACGAAGGCCAGCAGGTCTTTGGTCAGTTTGTCCTTCTCGGTGAAGAAGAGGCCGTGGGGGGCACCTTCGTACACTTTTAGTTTGGCGCCGGGTATCATCTCGGCGGTGCGCTTGCCGCTTACTTCGAAGGGCACCGTCTGGTCCTTATCGCCGTGGACGACCAGCGTGGGTACGGTTACTTTCTTGAGGTCGTCGCGGAAGTCAGTAGCCGAGAACGAGGTTACGCAGTCGTCGGTGGCGTTGGGGGCGGCCAGCGAGGTCACGGTCTGGTTCCAGTTCAGCACGGCTTGGCTTACGGGGTGGCTGATGAGGCTCTGGCCGTAGAAGTCTTTGGCGAAGCTTTCGAGGAAAGCGAAACGGTCCTTCTTGATGCCTTCATGCATGCCGTCGAACACTTTTTGCGGCACGCCGTCGGGGTTGTCGCCGGTTTGCAGCATGTAGGGCGTTACGGCGCTCACGAAGGCCACGCGGGCCACGCGGTCCTGGCCGTAGTTGCCGATGTAGCGTGCAATTTCGCCGCCGCCCATCGAGAAGCCTACCAGCGACACGCCGGTCAGGTTGAGTTCGGTGAGCAGGGCGTTGAGGTCGGCGGCGAGTGTGTCGTAGTCGTAGCCGCCCCAGGGGCGCGACGAGCGGCCGAACCCGCGCCGGTCGTAGGCGATGACGCGGTAGCCGGCTTGGGCCAGCGCCACGGCCTGGTGCTCCCACATGGTATGGTCGAGGGGCCAGCCGTGAATGAGCACGACCGGCGCGCCCTGGCCCCAGTCTTCGTAGAAAATATTCACCGGATGCCCGGCCTTGTCGTTGCCTGCTTTGATATGAGCCATTGCGCGAGAGAAAAGTTGAGGTTAATTGGTCTTCTCTCTTACTTCGGGGCCGAAAGCAAGGTTGCCGAATGCCAAGGTTTTATTGGGGCGCTACGCCAGGGCCGCCGACGTTTCGGCCTCCTTGCGCTCGCCAATCTGCTGGCGCCACATGGCGTAGTACAGGCCCTTCTGGGCCAGCAGTTCGGCGTGGCCGCCCTGCTCGGCAATGTGGCCGCGCTCGAGCACGAAAATGCGGTCGGCGTGCAGAATGGTGCTGAGGCGGTGGGCGATGAGGATGGTCATGTGCTGGCGCGAGCCCGACAGCTCGCGCACCGTTTTGCCGATTTCCTCCTCCGTGAGCGAGTCGAGGGCCGAGGTGGCTTCGTCGAATACCATGAGGGTGGGCTTGCGCAACAGGGCGCGGGCAATGCTGAGGCGCTGCTTTTCGCCGCCCGAAACTTTCACGCCGCCTTCGCCAATCACGGTGTCGAGGCCCAGCGGGGCGCGGGCCAGCAGCGTATCGGCCGCGGCCTGGTGCAGGGCCAGCAGGCACTCCTCGTCGGTGGCGTGCGGGGCCACGAAGCGCAGGTTTTCGCGGATGGTGCCGGCGAACAGCTGGGTGTCCTGCGTCACGAAGCCGATTTGCTCGCGCAACTCGTCGAGGTCGATTTCGGAGCCGGGAATGCCGTTGTAGCGAATTTCGCCCGCCAGCGGCGGGTAGAGGCCCACCAGCAGCTTCACCAGCGTGGTTTTGCCCGAGCCCGAGGGGCCCACGAAGGCAATGGTTTCGCCCAGCTTCACGCCAAACGAAATGTTGGTAAGGGCCTGCCCCTTGGCCGTGAGGTGCTGGAAGCTGACGTGGTCGAAAGCCAGGTTGTCGATGTGCGCAACGGACTTGGGGTGCGCCGGCTTCACGTCTTTGGGCGTGTCGAGAATCGTCTGGAAGTTGCCCAGCGAAATCTCGGTTTCGCGGTACACGCCGATGATATTGCCCAGCTCCTGCAGCGGCCCGAAAATGGAGAACGAGTAGATGAAAAACGAGAAAAACTGCCCCAGCGTGATGTGGTGCTGCACCAGCAGGTACAGCAACAGCAGCACAATGATGTTGCGCAGCAAATTCACGAACGTGCCCTGCACGAAGCTGAGCGAGCGCAGGTAGCGTACCTTACGCAGCTCCAGCTTCAGGATTTTGTTGGTAGTAGCATTCAGGCGCTCGGTTTCCTGCTGGGCCAGGCCGAGGCTTTTGATGAGCTCAATGTTGCGTAGGCTCTCGGTGGTGGAGCCGGCCAGGGCCGTAGTTTCGGCCACAATGGTTTTCTGAATCACCTTGATGCGCTTGCTGAGAAAAAAGCTCAGAATACCCAGCAACGGAATGGTGAGGAAATAGCCCAGCGCAATGGGCCAGTACACCGTAATGGCGTACCACATCACGAAAATGATGCCCACCAGCGCCGTAAACAGCACGTTCACGAAGCTCTGAATGAGCTTCTCCACATCAATGCGCACTTTCTGGAGCTTGCCCAGCGTTTCGCCCGAGCGTTGGTCCTCAAATACTTGGTAAGGCAGTTCCAAAGAGTGGCGCAGGCCGTCGGCGTACATCTTGGCGCCCAGGCGCTGAGTGATGACGTTGACGTAGTAATCCTGAAAGTTTTTGGCAATGCGGCTCACCATGGCCGCGCCCAGCATCAGGCCGATGTAGGGGATGGCCTCCTTGAAGAAAGGCCAGAATGGTACGTCCCGGATGCTGCTGGCCAGTGTGGCTAGGCTCGCATCCTTAGGCGCGAAGTGGTCGATGAGCTTGCGGAAGAAGTACGGGTCGAGTAGCGAAAATACCTGGTTGACGGCGGCCAGCCCGAGGGCCAGCACCAGCAGCGGCCAGTAGTTGCGCAGGTAGCTGTATAAAATTTTCATAAAGAGAAGAGGGCACAAAAGGAGCCCGGCCAGGCTGGCCGGAAGGCAAGCAACCCGGCCGGGCGGCAATAGTTTGGGATTGTGCCCGGCGAGTGGCCGGGCGGGCTTGAGCCTTATACTGCCCGGGCATCGGTGCGACTGCGCAACAGCAGCACCACCACAAGTAGCACCAGGCACACAATAGCCGCCGTGCCGCCGGCCAGGCCACCGGGAATTTTGGTGGCGTGCATGAACACCGCGCCAATCATAATTATGATGAGGCCAATAGCGGCCAGCCGCACCGTGCGCGGCACCAGCAGCCCGATGCCGCCCAGCAGCTCGGCCCCGCCAATGAGGGCGGCCATCCAGCCGGGCAGCCCCATGCTCTCAAACATGCTGGTAGTGCCGGCCAGGTCCAGGAGCTTATGGCCGCCCGAATAGATAAACATGGCGGCGAGCAGGGCCTGTAGAATCCAGGCAATGATGTTGCGTACGGAAGGAGTCATGTAAAACGGAAAAAAGTGAATGAAAAAGGTAGTACGGGCTCCACTGCCCGCCGGTGGTGCACGTCGGCTTGCGGCAGCCGCAAATTGAAACCAAATATGTTACGTCTGGCCCGTGCGGACCAACAGACCCGCCCGGCTGCCGTGGCAATACGCCCGCCCAGCTATGGCGGTGCGGCATGCTAGCGGCATTGGGACAGGAATATGGGATGTAAGCAAGCATATATCCGTATTCGACATGAGCAAAACCCGTACTTGTGCGGGTGTGATAAGGGTTGATTATCACGATATTTGTACGGTTGCAGTGACATCCGACTGAGTGGTGAGCAGAAGCCGCCCGGACGAATGCTCTGCCGCCCCGCACTCTTTCCCATTCCCGCTATGACAACAGTATTTCATGAATTGCTGCCGGAAAGCTACTTGCTTATTCTGGCTCCTGGCAACGACGGGCCCTCTGAGGTGGCATTGGCTCGCCAGCTGCGGCGTGCCGAACGCAGCGGCAAATCCGAAGTATGGGTTGATTGCAGCCTGCTCAACGAGCTTTCGGACGAAGCGGCCCAACTGCTCTGGGATGCTCACTACCAACTGCAAGAGCAGTTTGCGCGCTTGGTGCTGGTGCATGTGGCCGAACCCGTGCGCCAAGTGCTCCTGGCGCAGCACCTCGGGCCCATGCCGCGCATCGTGCCGACGCTGCTCGACGCGGCCCGGCCCCTGCCGATGATGCGCCGGACCGAAACCCAGACGCGGCAATTAGCCCACGCCCGGTAGCAGCGAGCAGTTTCGGGTAAGGCAAAACCAAGGCCAGCCGCCGGAGGTTGTCGGGCCGGCTGGTTGTGCCTACCTTCCGGTTGATTCCCGTTTTGCGATGTCTACTGTTTCTTCCGATGCCGGCTTGCCTTTGCTTCGCCCCGCCGCCGACGCGCAACTGCAGCTGCGCGAGCTGCAGGCCCGGGTGCGCACGCTGGAGAAACAAAATGCCGCACTAACCGCCAGCGAAGCCCGCTTCCGCAAGGTATTCACCAACAGCCACGATGCGCTCGTATTGCTGCAGGCCGGCCAGTACGTCGATTGCAATGCGGCGGCGCTGCGCCTGCTCGGTGCTACGCGCCGCGAGCAGCTGGTCGACACCACGTGGTGGCGCCATGCCCCCGAGTTCCAGCCCGACGGACAGCGCACCCGTGAGGTACTGCGGGCCAATGTAGCCGCCGCCATTGTCGCGGGCTCGAAGCGCTGCATGGTGCTGATGCGGCGCCTCAGCGGCGAAGAAATTTGGGTAGAGGCGGTGCTCACGCCCATGGAAACCGACGCCGCCGAGCCCCTGATGCACATTCGGTGGCGCGACGTGACGTCCACCCGCGAGGCGGCCCGGCGGTTGCAGGCCAGTGAAAGCCGGTTGAACCTGGCGCTGGCCGCCTCGCAAACGGGCGTATTCACCTGGGACTTTGCCACCGAGCAGGTAGAGGCCGATGCCACGGCTTGCATGGTGTTTGGCTTGGCGGTAGGCACGCGGCCCGTGCCGTTTGCCCGCATCCAGGCGGGCCTGCACCGCCACGACCTGGCGCGGGTGTGGGGCGGCCTGCAGGCCGCCATTGCCGTGCAGGAGTCCCTCGACCTGGAGTTTCGGGTGGTGTGGCCCGATGCCTCGGTGCACCACCTCAGCCTGGCCGGCCGGGTGGTGGCCAACGA
>NZ_BAAGZM010000137.1:0-8622 GCF_054778495.1 Hymenobacter agri | reverse complement strand
GCCTCACCACGGCCAATATTCAGCACGCCACCAACTCCTATGACGAGCACGCCCGGCAGCGCGCCGCCTGGCAGGCCCCCGACGTGAGCGCCTGGCAACACCGCACTTTTCAGGGCTACCACCGCGCCGATGGCCGCGTGGGCACGGCCAACTACTGGCTCGTCATTCCGCTGGTGTTCTGCGAAAATCGCAACATCCAGGTGCTGCAGGATGCGCTGATTACCGACCTCGGCTACGGCCGCCGCAAAAGCTACCAGCCCGAAACCCGTAAGCTGCTGGAGCTGCTGCAGGCCGGTAAGTCGGTAGAAGAAATCCTGAGTGCCGACCTCGACGCCGGCGAAACCACCGCCCGCCACAACCGCCCGTTTCCGAACGTGGATGGCATCCGGTTTCTGAGCCACGAGGGCGGCTGCGGTGGCATCCGGCAGGATGCCCAAACGCTGTGCGGGCTGCTGGCCGGCTACATCACGCACCCCAATGTGGCCGGCGCCACCGTGCTCAGCCTGGGCTGCCAGAACGCCCAGGCCACGATGCTGCAGGAGGAAATTGCCAAGCGCGACCCCAATTTCAGCAAGCCGCTCTACATCCTCGACCAGCAAAAGCTCGGCACCGAGGAAACACTCATCAGCACCGCGCTGCGCCAGACGTTTGCCGGCCTGATGCTGGCCAACCAGGCCCACCGCGAGCCCGCCCCACTCAGCGCCCTGAACATCGGGCTGGAGTGCGGCGGCTCTGACGGCTTCTCCGGTATCTCGGCTAACCCGGCCCTGGGCCATGTGTCGGACCTGCTGGTGGCGTTGGGCGGCTCGGTTATTCTAGCCGAATTCCCGGAGCTGTGCGGTGTGGAGCAGGAACTCGTGGACCGCAGCGTGGACCCCGCCACCGCCGAGCGGTTCAGCAGCCTGATGAAGGCCTACGGCGACTCGGCCGTAGCCGTGGGCTCGGGCTTCGACATGAACCCCTCGCCCGGCAACATCCGCGATGGCCTGATTACCGACGCCATGAAATCGGCCGGGGCGGCCCGCAAGGGTGGCTCGTCGCCGGTCGTGGCCGTGCTCGATTATCCCGAGCCCGTGACCCGACCCGGCCTGAATCTGCTCTGCACCCCCGGCAACGACGTGGAATCGACCACCGCCGAAGTGGGGTCGGGAGCCAACATTGTGCTCTTCACCACCGGTTTGGGCACGCCCACCGGCAACCCCATCGCGCCCGTCATCAAAGTAGCCAGCAACACCGCCCTGGCCCGCCGCATGCCCGACATCATCGACGTGAACACCGGAACGGTGATTGACGGCGAAGAAACCATCGAGCAGGCCGGTGAGCGCATTCTCGACTATGTCATCCGGGTGGCCAGCGGCGAGGAGGAAATCGCCGCCGTCCGCCACGACCAAACCGACTTCATTCCGTGGAAGCGCGGGGTGAGCTTGTAGCGGGGGAGGGGGCAGAACAAATAAAAAAGAACGTCATGCTGAGCGTAGTCGAAGCATCTCTACCTCAATAATCCTAAATGATTTCAACGAAGCGGTAGAGATGCTTCGACTACGCTCAGCATGACCTTTCAATCATTGCAAGCAACCTCGCCTATCGCAACCGTTGCCGCATAGCTACCGCAACCGTTTACGTAAATAAATACCCCTGAAAACCCGTTTTCTGTAACCATACGGCCTGTTTCAGCCGCTACCTTCGGCGAACTGCCGCTCCTTATTCTATTCGATTCCTCGCCTCGTCATCCGCGTTACTATGAAGCCTTTTTTGTCCGACGATTTCCTGTTGCAAACCAGCACGGCCCGCCTGCTCTACCACGAGTACGCGAAGCAGATGCCCATCATCGACTATCACAACCACCTGCTGCCCGACCAGATTGCCCAGGATAAACAGTTCGACAACATCACCCAAATCTGGCTCTACGGCGACCACTACAAGTGGCGCGCCATGCGGGCCAACGGCATTCCCGAGCGCTACATCACCGGCGACGCGTCGGATTGGGAGAAGTTCGAGAAGTGGGCCGAAACTGTGCCCTACACCCTGCGCAACCCTCTCTACCACTGGACGCACTTAGAGCTGCGCCGCTACTTCGGCATCACCGAGCTACTGAACAAGGACAGCGCCCGCCGCATCTACGATGAGTGCAGCGCCAAGCTGCAAACTCCCGAGTATTCGGTGCGCAACCTGCTGAAGATGATGCAGGTAGAAACCCTCTGCACCACCGACGACCCGGCCGACTCGCTGGAACACCACCAGGCGCTGGCTGCTTCGGGCTTCGAAACCAACGTGCTGCCCACCTTCCGCGCCGACAAGGCGATGGCCGTGGACGACGCCGCCAGCTACAACATCTACCTCGACCACCTGGGCGCGGTGGCCGAAGTGGAAATCCGCACCCTGGCCGACCTGGAAACGGCCCTGCGCCGCCGCCACGACTTCTTCGCCAGCCTCGGCTGCCGCCTGTCGGACCACGGCCTGGAGCAGATTTACGCCGCACCTTACACACCGGAGGAAGTGGCGGCCAGCTTCGCCAAAATCCGCGGTGGGCAGGCGCTGACGGCGGCCGAGAATACCCAGCTGAAATCGGCCCTGCTGGTGCTGCTGGCCGAAATGGATTGGGAAAAGGGCTGGACGCAGCAGTATCACCTCGGCGCGCTGCGCAACAACAACGCCCGCATGCTCCGCGAGCTGGGCCCCGATACGGGTTGGGACTCGATTGGCGACTTCCCGCAGGGCCGCGCCCTCTCCACCTTCCTCGACCGGCTCGACGGCCAGAACAAGCTCGCCAAAACCATTATCTACAACCTGAATCCGGCCGACAACGAGCTCATTGCCACGATGATTGGCAACTTTAACGACGGCTCGGTGGCGGGCAAGGTGCAATTCGGCTCCGGCTGGTGGTTCCTCGACCAGAAGGACGGCATGGAAAAGCAGCTCAACGCCCTGAGCAACATGGGCCTGCTCTCGCGCTTCGTGGGCATGCTCACCGATTCGCGCAGCTTCCTCTCGTACCCGCGCCACGAGTATTTCCGCCGCGTGCTCTGCAATCTGCTCGGCAACGACGTGGAAAACGGCGAGCTGCCCGCCGACATGGACCTGCTCGGCGGCATGGTGCAGAATATCTGCTACGGCAACGCCAGGCAGTATTTCGGCTTCGGCAAAGTGGCCAAAATAGCGGCCGTGACGGCGTAGAGACGCAACATTTTGCGTCTCGTCGTTGAACGACCGACACCGCGCAAACTCGCGCATACTAAACAACATCAGCAACGACGAGACGCAAAATGTTGCGTCTCTACATCGTTCCAAAAACCTTTGAAATGAAGCAAGTTGTCACGTTCGGCGAAATCATGATGCGGCTGTCGCCGCCGCTGAACTACCGGTTCGCGCAGGCCAGTGGCTTGGAAATCACCTACGGCGGCGGCGACGCCAACGTGGGCGCTTCGCTGGCCGGGCTGGGCGTGCCCGCCGCCCACGTCACCTGCTTTCCTGACAACGACCTGGGCCGCGCCGCCGCCCAACAGTTCCGCGCCCTGGGCGTGAACATGGACGCCACCGTGTACGAAGGTGACCGCCTCGGCCTGTACTTCCTGGAAGTAGGGGCGGGGATGCGCCCGAGCAAAGTGGTGTACGACCGCGCCAATTCGGCCTTCGCGAACCTCGACCCCGCCAAATTCAAGTGGGATGAAATCCTGAAAGATGCCGGCTGGCTGCACTGGACGGGCATCACGCCCGCCATCTCGGCCAGCACCGCCGAGGCTACGCGCCAGGCCATTGCCGCCGCGCGCCGCCTGGGCCTCACCGTGTCGGCCGACGTGAACTACCGCCGCAACCTCTGGCAATACGGCCAGACGGCCCAGAGCGTGATGAGCGAATTAGTGACCGGCTGCGACGTGGTGGTGTGCTCCGAAAACGACGCCGAGGACCTGTTCGGCATCGTGCCCGAGCCCGGCACCGACAACAAGTTCGTGTCGGTGGCCCGGCAGGTGATGGCACGCTTCCCGCAAATCAAGCAGGTCATCACCACCCGCCGCAAAACCCACAGCGCCTCGCACAACGGCTTGAAAGGCATTTACTACGACGGTAAGCAGTTCCTCGAAACCGTCAGCCACGAAATCAACCCCATCGTCGACCGCATTGGCGGGGGCGATGCCTTCATGGCCGGTTTCATCTACGGCTCGCTGGCCTACGAGCATCCGCAACAAGCCCTCAACTTTGGCGTGGCGGCCTCGGCTCTCAAGCACACCATCCACGGCGACGTGAACCTGGTGACGGTGGCCGAAGTGGAGGAAATCATGAAAGGCAACACCAGCGGCCGGCTGGTACGCTGAGATATGAACAAGCAAAAAAGAACGTCATGCTGAGCTTGTCGAAGCATCTCTATCACAGAAGTAATTCAATCGCTGCAACGAAGCGGTAGAGATGCTTCGACTGCGCTCAGCATGACGGCCTTCAAATAATAATCAACCCGATGCCCCGCCATACTCCATCCGAAACCCTTGCCACGCTACTGCGCCACTCGGTGGTGCCGGTGTTCTACCACGCCGATGCGGCTTATGCCCAGCGCATTGTGCAGGCTTGCTACGCAGGCGGCATCCGCGTGTTCGAGTTTGTGAACCGGGGCGAGCAGGCGTTGAGCGTCTTTAAGCAGTTGCGGGAGTTTGTGGCCGCTGAGTGCCCCGACATGGTGCTGGGCATCGGCACGATTTACAAGGCGGCTGAGGCCGAACAGTTCATTGCGGCCGGGGCCGAGTTTGTGGTGCAGCCGCTGGCTACGGCCGAAGTAGCCGAGGTGTGCCGCGCTCACGACATTCCGTGGCTGCCCGGCGCCCTCACGCCTACCGAGATTTACAATGCCAGCGAGTTGGGCGCGGCCGTGGTGAAAATCTTCCCCGGCAACCTCGTCGGGCCCGACTATGTGAAAGCCCTGCGCGGCCCCATGCCCCACATCAAGCTGATGGTGACGGGCGGCGTGGAGCCTACCCGCGAAAGCGTATCGGCCTGGTTTGGGGCCGGCGTGAATGCCGTGGGCATGGGCTCGCAACTGTTCAAAAATGCCGACGATACCGCCGCCCTGGCCGCCAGCATTGGCGAGCTAATGCAGTTTGTCGAAGGCTTGAAAAAGAGTTAATTGCGAATGTAGCAACGTCATGCCGCATGCCGCATGACGTTCCGGCCTTTCCCGCGCCACCCACTTTCCGCCCGCCTAAAACCACCCACCCGATGACCCCACTCGCCACCCAACGCCCGCCCGATTCGCCGCTCGCTACGGCCAACGCCGTGATGGGCCGCTTCCGCTGGACCATCTGCGCGCTGGTGTTTTTCGCCACCACGATTAACTACCTCGACCGGGCGGTCATCTCGCTGCTGAAGCCCAACCTGGAAGCGGCTTTTCACTGGACCTCGGCCGATTACGCCAACTTGGAAATTACCTTCAAGCTTGCCTACGCCCTGGGCATGGTAGGGGTGGGGCGCATCATCGACAAGCTGGGCACCAAGCTGGGCTATGGGCTGGCGACCGCCCTGTGGAGCGTATCGGCAATGGCGCATGCGCTGGTGAACAGCACGCTGGGCTTTAGCGTGGCGCGGGGCTTCCTGGGCATTACGGAAGCCGGTAATTTCCCGGCGGCTATTAAGACGGTGGCCGAGTGGTTTCCGCAGCGCGAGCGGGCATTGGCCACGGGTATTTTCAACTCGGGCTCTAATGTGGGCGCCATTATTGCGCCGTCGGTGCTGTTCATTGCCGCCACTGGCCCGAACGGCTGGCGGTGGGCATTCCTGATAACCGGGGCGCTGGGCTTCATCTGGCTGGTGCTGTGGTATGTTTTGTACGAAACACCCGCCAAACAAGCCCGCCTCTCGAAAGCGGAGTTCGACTACATCAACGCGGATATTCCTACCGGGCTGCCTGCTGAAGGCGTGACCGAGGAAAAGCCTAAGGCCTCGTGGGCCACGCTGCTAGGCTTCCGCCAAACCTGGGCCTTCGTGCTGGGCAAGTTCCTGACGGACCCCATCTGGTGGTTCTACCTGTTCTGGCTGCCCGATTTCCTGGGCAAGCAATACCACCTGAAAGGCACTGCCACGGCGCTGCCCGTAGCCGCCGTGTACCTGCTCTCGAGCATCGGCAGCGTGGGCGGCGGCTACCTGCCGCTGAGCTTCATTAAACGCGGAATGCCGGCGTTTCAGGCGCGCAAGCGGGCCATGCTGCTCATTGCCTGCTGTGTATTTCCGATTGTGTTTGCACAGTGGCTGGGCGGCATGAACATGTGGCTGGCGGTACTGGTGATTGGCATTGCGGCGGCGGCCCACCAGGCTTGGAGCGCCAATATTTTCACCACCGTGTCGGACATGTTTCCGAAGCGGGCGGTGGGCTCGGTCACGGGCATTGGCGGCATGGCCGGCGGGCTGGGCGGCATTGCCCTCACGGCGCTGGTGCAGAAGCGCATGTTCGTGCATTTCGAAAACCTGGGCCAGATTGATAAGGCCTACTACATCATGTTCTTCATCTGCGGCGCGGCGTACCTGCTGGCCTGGGTGCTGATGTTCACGCTGGTGCCCCGCATGGAGCCCATCAAGCTCGACGACGACAACAACTAATTGACTAGTTGTGGGGCTGCCCGGTAGCCCCTTTCTGCCCGCGGCTGCGCAAGCCGCCCGGCTCTTTGTTTCCTCTTGTTTAAGCTGAAACCCATGAAACACCTACTGCTTTTTGCCGCGCTGCTCTTCGGCTGCGCCAGCTCCCGCGCCCAAAATTCCCCCGCCAAACCCATGACTGCCGCCGAAAAAGAAGTAGAAGCCCTGGAGCGCCAGCGCTTCGCCGCCCAGGTGAGCAAGGACTACGCCTTCCTCGAAAAAGCCTTCGCCGACGACCTCATCTACACGCACTCCAACGGCAAGCAGAACACCAAAACGGAGTACCTGCAATCCATCCGCGATGGCAAAAGCCAGTACGACAAAATCGATGTCGAAACCATCAACGTGCGCGCCTACAACGATGGCCGCACGGCCGTGGTGAACGGCACCATCCTCATCACCCTGCCCCCTAAGGACGGGCAGCCCAATCTGGCCCACCTCAAATACGTGGTGGTGCAAATCAAGGACAAGAAGAAGGGCTGGCAGGTCGTGCTGTGGCAGTCGCAGAAACAGGCTTCCTGATTGCAGTGAAAAAAGGAGAAAGCCCGTCATGCTGAGCGAAGGCGCAGCCGTAGTCGAAGCATCTCGCATGCAACAGTAATTAAAACCGATTGTAACGAAGCGGTAGAGATGCTTCGACAAGCTCAGCATGACCGTTCCGCAATCCCTGCCAACCCAACCCATGACGCCCACTACCGAAAACGCCTTGGCCACGCCCGTGGGCACCACCCTCGAGCGCTACATTAAGCGCAAGCAGGCCGAATTCCCGTACGCCACCGGCGAGCTGAGCCAGCTGCTGCGCGACATCGCCCTGGCCGGCAAAATCGTGAACCGCGAGGTGAACCGCGCCGGCCTCTCGCGCATCACCGGCGCGATGGGCGAGCAGAACGTGCAGGGCGAGCACCAGCAGCGCCTCGACGTAGAAGCCAATATCCGCTTCGTACGCGCCCTCACCAACGGCGGCGAGTGTTGCGCCGTGCTCTCCGAAGAAGACGCCGACATCATCCAGACCGGCAACCTGCTGGGCAAGTACGTGGTGGCCATCGACCCGCTCGACGGCTCGTCGAACATCGACGTGAATGTGAGCATTGGCACCATTTTCAGCATCTACCGGCGCGTGTCGCGGGTGGGCGGCCCGGCCCGGCCCGAAGACTTTTTGCAGGGCGGTCGGGCCCAGGTCGCCGCGGGCTACATCCTCTATGGCTCCAGCACCATGCTCGTGTACACCACCGGGCACGGCGTGGCCGGCTTCACCTACGAAAACTCGCTGGGCGAATTCTTCCTTTCGCACCCCGATATCAAAATCCCGCGCCAAGGCCCCGTCTTCAGCTGCAACGAAGGCAATTGGTTTGAGTATCCCGAGTTTGTGCGCACCTTTCTGATGACCTGCAAAGAGCGCCGCCTCACGGCCCGCTACGTGGGCTCGCTCGTGGCCGACTACCACCGCAACCTCTTCACCGGCGGCATCTACCTTTACCCGCCCACAGTCGATAAGCCCACCGGCAAGCTGCGCCTGCTCTACGAAGGCTACCCGCTGGCCTTTCTCATCGAGCAGGCTGGTGGCGTGGCCGTAACTGGCGCCGACGTGGTGCTCGATGTGCCCCCCACCGCCGACCTGCACCAGCGCGCCCCGCTCTTCGTCGGCTCGGCCGAACTGGTGGAGGAGCTGCAAGCCGTAGCGGCGCAGTAGGAGGGCGGTATTCATGATACTATCTGTCATCTCTGAGTGCAGCGAAGGACCTTATCACGCTGGATGTCCTGACGTGATAAGGTCCTTCGCTGCACTCAGGATGACAGATATTGTGTAAGACCATCTGCCAAATGAAAACCTTCCTTCTGTTTCTATTCGCTGCGCTGGCCACTGCTGCCGCTGCCCGCGCCCAGTCGGCCAGCACCAACGTGCTCGATTGGAAGGGTAACATTACGCTCACCAGCTACCTCACTCAGCAGTTGCACGCACAATATGCCGGCCGGCCCGCCGAGTTGGCCCGCGCCGCGCAGTCGGCCGCC
>NZ_BAAGZM010000136.1:0-8729 GCF_054778495.1 Hymenobacter agri | reverse complement strand
CGGCACCGGCTGGCGGCGCAGCTGGCGCAGCAGCTCGTCCCACTCGGGGTCGGCGCCGGGGCGGGGGGCAGCATCAGGCATGGCGCGAAGTATTAATGTGTTTGCGAAGCGTTTGGCGGGCCCGGAATAGCAGCGACTCCACGGCGGCCACGGTGGTGCCGAGCACGGCCGCAATCTGCTCGTAGCTCAACTCCTGCTCATGGCGCAGCGTGAACGCCACCTGCTGCGACTCAGGCAGCCGGGCAATGTGAGCCAGCAGCAACTGAAGCTGCTGCTGCCCTTCCAGCAGCGCCTGCGGGTGAGCGTGGTCGGGCGGCTCGTGCAGCACGGCATTATCAAACCCGAGCAGGCTGGTGAGGTAGGAGAAGCGCTTTTTGGCGCGGGCGCGGCGCAGGTTTTTCAGCGCCCGTGAAGTCGCCAGTCGATACAGCCAGGTGCTTAGCGATGCCTCGCCCCGAAACCGGGCGATGGTCTGGTGCACTTCCACAAAAACTTCTTGAGCCACGTCCTCGGCTTCTTCGGCATTGCGGAGCAGCGAAAAAACTGTGCGGTAGATGCGATTCTGGTAGCGCTCGACCAGCGTGCGAAACGCCACTTCGTCGCCGGCTTGCAATTGCGCCACCAGTTCGGCATCCGCGTTGGCGGCCAAGTCAACTGCTTCCAGACAGGCAGGCGGCTCAAGCGTTGGCAATAGTGGAATGGCGCAAGTCACAGAAACCGGTACTGAAATTATAACGAATACTTCAGCAGCTTCGACAATCACGCGCAACCGCGCCAATTGGGGCTACACGGTATTAGGCCCATTCAGCGCGAAAAACTTGCGCACATGTGAGCAGTTTTTATTGAGATGACTGGTTTTCAAATCAATAAATAAGCGCCGCATGCTCTGCGCACCCTCGCGCATGGTGCAAGCCATACGCTACAATGCCGCCAACTCCTCCGCAAACCCACCGCTCAGAATCGGGAAACGCAGCCAGGAGCGCGGGTCCACGTTGTAATCGTCGAGGTGGAAGCTGGGGGCGTAGCGCTCGCGCTTCCACTGATTGCGGCTCCAGAGGTTGTAGAAGCGGCGCACGTAGGTTTTCAGCTGCTCGTGGTCGAAGCCGGTTTCTTCGGTTTCCAGCGTGGCCAGCACCTTCTTTGGGCTCAGGCGGTTGTAGAAAGCCAGGCGCTCGATGCGGTTGAGCAGCGCGTAGGGCATCAGGTCGCGCTCGTCGGTCTGCTTGTCCTCGAGCGGGCGCAGCTCGGCGGTGGGCTGCAGGGCGTTCACGTGGCGCAGGGCTGGGTAGCCTAGCTCGGTTTCGGCCCAGCGCAGCCACTTTTTCACGAAGTCTTTATCGACGCCCGCAATGGGCGAGATGCTGCCGGCCGTGTCGCCATCCATGGTGCAATAGCCCACGCTGGCTTCGGAGCGGTTGCTGGTGGTGATAAGCAGGCAATTCTGCACGTTGGCCAGCAGCCAGATGGCCGGGGCGCGTACCCGGGCCTGAATGTTTTGCAGGGCCAGGTCATCCGTCTTCCAGGTCAGCTCCCGGCCCAACGCGTGTTGAATCTTGCCCACGTAACCGGTCACTTCCTCATCAATCTCCCAATTAAAAAACCGCGCGCCAATACTGTCGGCCAGCTCCTTAGCTGAGTTAAACGTGTCGTTGGAAGAATTGACGGTACCCTGGTACGCGCAGGTCAGTAATTGCTGCACCAACTGCTGGTTGGAACTCAGGCCGCCTTCCGGCGCGGGCTTTTCCACTACCTGCGCGGCCTTGCCGCCGGCACCTTCCTGCGTCACCGTTTCGCTCGCCGCCTGCAGGCCAATGCGCTGCTTAAACTCAGCCAAGCCCAACTCCTCCACACCCAGGCGCACCATTTCGGCCACGCCCACGGCGCAGAAGCAGGAGTCCGCCCCGCCGCTCAAGCTCAGCACGAAGCCCTTGCTGCGCGCCTTGCGCAGGTAGTCGAACAAGCCTAGGCTCATGGCCTGGTTCAGTTCCTTGTATTCGTCGGGCGCGGGCAGCGGTACAATCTCGGCCGCCGGCTCGGGCTTGGTCGCGAAGTCCACGTCTACCCATTCCAAATCCACCGATTTGAAGCTCAGCAGCTGGTTGCGCTTCAGCAGGTGCCCGTTGCGGGCCACCAGAATTTCGCCGTCGAAGATGATGCGGCCGGCCTCGTTGCCCAGCAGGTTGGCGTAGAGGTAGGTGCAGTCGAACGTGCGCGAAGCCTTCATCACCAGCTGGTAGCGCACGTCGGTTTTGCTCATCGCGAAGTGGCTGGCCGAGGGGTTCACAATCATATCCACCCGGCCCATCAGGCGGCAGGCGGGGCGCACGTTGTCGGGCCGCCAGGCATCTTCGCATATCTCGAATCCGAAGCGCACGCCTTGGTGCTCGAACACGAGGTCGCCCAGCGGCCACGTCTCCCCTTCCCAGCTCACGGTGCTGGTTTCGCCCGCCACCCAGGGCGCAAAAAAGCGCGTTTCATAGTGCACGCCGTCGTTGGCCAGAAACTGCTTGGCCGCGAAGCCCAGAATCTGGCCATCGCGCAGTACCGCGGCCGTGTTGTAGGTGCGGCCCGGCAGGCGCACCGGCAGCCCCACCACCACACAAATACCCTGCGTCCAGGCCCGCACCGTTTGCAGGTGCGCCAGCGCCGCCTCGGGCATCCAGTCGCTCAGAAACAGGTCTTCGCAGCCGTAGCCGGTCAGGCACAGTTCGGGCAGGCACAACAGTTCCACACCGGCGGTCTTGGCCTGCTCAATGGCCGTTTGAATGTTCCGCAGGTTGTTTTCCCAGTCGATGGGAATCTGGTTGAGGGCAGCTCCAGCAATGCGCATGGGAAAGGTTGAGTTTTGAGTGTTGCGGGTTGAATGAGGTCAGCCAGACTATTCGATAAAAGCAACGCCAGCCGAAGCACATGGTTTTAGCAGAGTAGCCATTCTGCTTCTATCCCGATGAATTCTTGCGAAGAACTCAGCACTTAACCCTCAACATTCAACCCTTTTTTCAGGCCACGCCCAGCTCCGTCAAGGCTCTTTCAGCGGCCAGCTGCTCTGCCTGCTTCTTGCTCAGGCCCATGCCGGTGGCAATGACTTCCTCATCCAGCAACACACTGGCCGTAAACTCCATTGCGCCGCCCGGCCGGGCCTCGCCCGTGATGTCATAGCGTAGCACCTTGCCCTGGCGCTGGGCCCATTCCACCAGCTTGCTCTTGAAATTGGCGGTGGTGGTGGTGAGCGTGTGCACATCAACGAAGCCCTTCACAAGGCGCGTGAGCACGAATTTGCGGGCCGCTTTGTAGCCCAAATCGAGGTACACCGCGCCCACCAGCGCTTCCAGCGCGTTGCCGTTTACCGAACGCGAGCGGGCGGCGCGGCCCTGCGCGGTATCGAGTTGCACCAGCTTGTCGAGGCCCAGCTTCAGGGCGATGCCGTTCAGGCTTTCGCGGTTCACGATGCGCGAGCGCACTTCCGTCAGGAAGCCTTCCTGTTCGTAAGGGTACTTCTTGAACAGGTACTCGGCCACCACCGTGCCCAGCACCGCGTCGCCCAGAAACTCCAGCCGCTCGTTGGTTTGGTGGCGGGCCGCGCCCGGCAGCTGCCGCACCGCCGACGAGTGCGTGAACGCCAGCCGGTAGAGCCGGGAGTTTTTGGGCGTCTGGCCCGTCACGGTCGCCACCGCCTGCCGAAACGACTTGTCAGAGGCAAAAAGCCGGGAAACGAAGCTGAACAAATGAAGGGAAGTAAAGGGGAGATTTATTACAAAAGAACGTCATGCGGAGCGCAGTCGAAGCATCTCGCGTGCAATAGTAAATCCTTTCAACCGGATTACTACTTCGAGCGAGATGCTTCGCTGCGCTCTGCATGACGTTCTGTTTTTCGCCAGTACCAGCCTACAGCTTGCGGAAAATCACCGACGTGTTGTGGCCGCCGAAGCCGAACGTGTTGCTCATGGCCACGCGCACGTCGCGCTCCTGCGCCGTGTTCGGCGTGAAGTTCAGCGCCTGGTTGATTTCCGGGTCGGGCGTGTGCAGGTTAATGGTGGGTGGCACAATGCCGTGCTGCATCGCCATGATGCAGGCCACCGCCTCGATGCCGCCGGCACCGCCCAGCAGGTGGCCAGTCATGCTCTTGGTCGAGGAGATGTTCAGCTTCTCGGCGTGCGCGCCGAATACTTTTTCGATGGCCTTGATTTCAGCGCCATCGCCCAGCGGCGTGCTCGTGCCGTGGGTATTGATGTAGTCTACTTCTTCGGGCTGAATGCCAGCGTCGCGTAGGGCATTTTTCATCACCAGCACCACGCCTTCGCCGCTGGGGTCGGGCGCGGTGATGTGGTAAGCGTCCGACGACATGCCGCCACCAATCAGTTCGCAGTAAATCTTGGCCCCGCGGGCCTGGGCGTGCTCATACTCTTCGAGCACCAGCGCGCCGGCCCCTTCGCCCAGCACAAAACCGTCGCGGTCCTTATCGTAGGGCCGCGAGGCCGAAGCCGGGTCGTCGTTGCGCTCGCTCATGGCCTTGAGGGCGTTGAAGCCGCCCACGCCCGATTCGGTGATGGCCGCTTCGGAGCCGCCGGTCACCACCACGTCGGCCAGGCCGAGGCGGATGTTATTGAAGGCCGCGATGATGGCGTCGTTCGACGAGGCGCAGGCCGAGGTCGTCACGAAGTTCGGGCCGCGGAAGCCGTTTTTGATACTGATGTTACCCGACGCCGAGTCGGCAATCATGCGCGGAATGAAGAACGGCGAGTAGCGGGGGGTGCCGTCGCCGCGCTCAAACTGGAAGCATTCTTCCTGCAGCGATTTCAGGCCGCCGATGCCGGAGCCCCAAATCACGCCCACGCGGTCCTTGTCGACGCCGCTCTCGAGCAGGCCCGAGTCGGCGATGGCCTCGTCGGAGGCCACCACGGCAAACTGCGTGAAAAGGTCCATTTTGCGGCCCTCTTTACGGTCGAAATACGCGTCAGGGTTGTAGTCCTTGACTTCGCAGGCAAAGCGGGTTTTGAACTTGGCGGGGTCGAAGCGCGTGATGGTGGCGGCACCGCTCGTGCCGGTGCGCAGGCCCTCCCAATAAGCCGGGGCCGTATTGCCCAGCGGCGTGATGGCCCCAAGGCCGGTAACGACAACGCGTCGGATGGACGACATAAGCAGGCGCCAGGGGCGCGAAAGGTGAGGCGGGAATAAACAGCAAAACCGGCCGGCGGCTAGCCGGCCGGTATGCGCAGAATTAGATACTTATTCCGGGCAAAGCGGGAAAACGGACGAGTAAAATCGGCTCGGATAGCGCGCTTGGTCAGGAATGAAAAAAACTACTTGGCGTGCTCCTCGAGGTAGCTGATGGCCTGGCCCACGGTGCCGATGTTCTCGGCCTGGTCGTCGGGGATGCTCACGTTGAACTCCTTTTCGAACTCCATAATCAGCTCGACGGTATCCAGCGAGTCGGCACCCAGGTCGTTGGTGAAGCTTGCCTCGGGGGTAACCTCGGAGGCTTCAACGCCCAGTTTATCAATAATAATGGCCTTTACTTTTTCTGCGATTTCAGACATTTCCGTGGGGGGTTTAGGGAAAATTACGGCACAAAGTAACGAGAGAATTTTTATCTAACCCACGGCCGCGCTCCGGAAATGCGGGTACAACATTATGGCGGCACCTCGTTGTGGGCCGTAGCTTTGCCCCCTTGCCCGCCCGCCGAAAACCCGGCCGCGGCGGCTGCCCCATGAAGACTTTTACCCTGGATGTTGACTACGAGTGCGACTTCGCCCTGTTTGGGCTGGTGAGCAGCACCCGCGACTACACCCTGGCCTGGACGCTGAACCAGGCCCTGCGCCTGCGCTTCGTGAAGCAGCCCGAGCTGCTGTTAAATCTGTTCAGCCAGGGCCGCCTTGTGTTCACGCACTACCTCTACGCCACCGAAACGCTCACCTGCCGGCTGCTGCGCAACCGCTCCATTGCGCCCTCCACGCTCAAAAAGCCCTTTCTGGCGCCCGATATTAAGGAGTACGACTACCTGCTGGCCGTAACTAACGGCACCGGCGCGCTGGCCGACGACGAGCTGCTGCACCGCCTCACCGCCCTCGATGCCGTGCAGTACGCCTGTCAGTTCGACCCGAATACGCTTAAGTATAAGGAAAACCTGCTGCTGTGAGCGACTATTGTAATGCGTAAAGAGAACGTCATGCTGAGCGCAGTCGAAGCATCTCTACCGCTTCGTTACAGTCGGCATTGATTACTTGCGTAGAGATGCTTCGACTGCGCTCAGCATGACGGGCTGGTAAATTCAATATCCTCCCCTATCCGCTTTATACCTATAAAAACGTTTGCAATTGCCAACTCCGGAAAGTCCGTGCAAAAAGCATAGGCTTTTCGGTTTAATTCAACGACTTTTGCCGGTGCGGGCCTTCGGGCCGGCCGCAAGTGGCGGCCCCGAAGCGCCGGTAACTGTTTTGCCTGGCGCTTTGCGTCAGCATCCCCTCCTGGTTCGGGCGGGGCGTTTTTTTGTCCTGACATTTCTGTATTCCGCTTCGCATGGAAAGCACCCCCACGTTCAACAAAACCAAGATTGTGGCCACCGTTGGCCCCGCCTCCAACACCTACGAGCGCCTCGGCATCCTCATGCGCGAGGGCGTCGATGTGTTCCGCCTCAACTTCTCGCACGGCTCGTACGAGGACCACCTGTCGGTTATCAACACGGTGCGCCGGCTGAACAAGGACATGAAAACGTCGGTGGGCCTGTTGCAGGACTTACAGGGGCCGAAAATTCGCCTCGGCGAGGTAGAAGGCGGTGGCGTCGAAATCAAGGCCGGCGACAAGCTCAAGCTGGTGTGCGGCGAGAAGGAAATCAGCACGGCTACGCGCCTGAGCACGATTTACCTAGGCCTGGCCCGCGACGTGAAGGCCGGCGACATGATTCTGATTGACGACGGCAAGATTGAGCTGAAGGTGCTGGCCACCGACCGCGACAAGGAAGTAGACGTGGAAGTGGTGTACGGCGGCCTCGTGAAGCCCCGCAAGGGCATCAACCTGCCCGATTCTGAAGTATCGGCCCCGAGTATGACCGAGAAGGACATTGAGGACCTGCAATTCGGCCTGGAGCACGACGTGGACTGGGTGGCGCTAAGCTTCGCCCGCAAGGCCGACGACATCCGCTTCATCAAAAAACTGATTGCGGAAAGCGGCAAGAATACGCGCGTCATCGCCAAAATTGAGACGCCCGACGGCCTGCGCAACATCGACGAAATCATCGCCCTCACCGATGCCGTGATGGTAGCCCGCGGCGACCTCGGCGTGGAAGTGAAGATGGAGGAAGTGCCGATGGCGCAAAAGATGATTATTGCCAAGTGCAACGCCGCCGGCAAGCCCGTCATCGTGGCCACGCAAATGATGGAGTCGATGATTACGGCTCCCCGCCCCACCCGCGCCGAAACCAGCGACGTGGCCAACGCCGTGCTCGACGGCGCCGACGCCGTGATGCTTTCGGCCGAAACCGCCGTGGGCGCCTACCCCGCCGAGGTTATCCGCTCGATGGTGGGCACCATTCTGAGCGTGGAAAGCCGCAGCCCGCAGCTGTTCCACAAGTGGTGGCCCGTCGACCCCAAAGGCGCCAACTTCATGGCCGACAGCGTGCTTTCGGCCTCGTGCCACCTGGCTAAAAACACCGGCGCCAAAGCCCTCACCGGCATGACGCACCGCGGCTACACGGCCTTCCAGCTGGCCAAGTACCGCCCCAAAGCCAACATTTTCATCTTCACCAACAACCGCCCGCTGCTCACCGTGCTGAGCTTGGTGTGGGGCGTACGCGCCTTCTATTACGACCGCCTCATCAGCACCGATAGCACCGTGGCCGACATCCGCTACGTGCTCACCGCCACCGGCCACCTCGAAGCCGGCGACGTGTACATCACCACAGGCTCCATGCCCATCCAGGACCAGGGCAAAGCCAACATGGTGAAGGTGAGCATTGCGTAATTAAGAGTTGGAATAAACAGCGTCTGTCATCCTTCGTCTCTGCTTTAATCGCAGAATGCTCAGGATGACAGACGCTGTTTTTACGCTTAACCCAACCTTACAGCGGTAGCGCGCCCAGTGCCGCGCCCACGTTCACGCGGCCCCAGCCGAAACTGCTGCTGCGGGCATTGCGGTTGGAACTGGCGGCTACGAGCCGGCTCATCATCTGGGCGCGGGTTTCGGTGGGGTATTTGGCCCAGATGAGGGCCGTCATACCCGCCATACTGCTGGTAGCTACCGAGGAGCCGCCCACGGTGCTGGGGTCGTCGCCGCTCATGGCCAGTGTGAGGGGACGGCGGTCGTTGCTGGCCTGCTGCATTACCACGGTGAATTCCACGTCGGCGCCCACGTGGCACTCGTCGCAGCGGGTGCTCAGGTCGCTTTTCATGCCGGTTACAGCCACGGCTTCGGGCAGCGAGGCCGGGTAGATGACGCCCACCAGGCCCGCCGACCAGTCGAACGACGTCCCGGCGGCGCAGAAAATCAGTTTACCCTTGCCGTAGGCATACGCAATGGCGTCGCCGATTTGCGACGAGCTGGTGAGGCGCCCCATACTCATGCTGATGATACGCACGTCGGCCCGGTTACCGGCCAGCATGTAGGCGTCGGCAATGCCCTTCACCTCGCGGCTGGCATCAATAAACACGTCTTCGGCGGCGTGCACGGTTATCAGGTTGGCATTGTAGGCCATGCCTACCGCGGCGCCGTCGGTGCCGCGCGGGCCGGCGGCCGCG
>NZ_BAAGZM010000135.1:0-8741 GCF_054778495.1 Hymenobacter agri | reverse complement strand
CTGCTGCGCCAGCTGCGCCGCCAGCCGGTGCCGTCGCCCAAGCCCTACTTCTATAACCGGGTACAGGCCCGGCTGGCTGCCGAAACCGCCCAAACCTGGTTGCCGGGTTGGGTGCGCCGGCCCGCCTACGCGCTGCTGCTCGGTGCACTCGTGCTGGCTTTGAGCGGCGACGATGCCACGCTGGCTGCGGCTGCCGCGCCGGCGGCTACCCACTTGCCCGCGCCGCGCTGACTGCGCCTGATTTTCTGAACCTCCGCCTCTTTTCCGCATCCCGACAGCAAGCCGGGGGTGGAGTACCTTTGGCCCACTATTTCATTTTTGCCCGTATGTCGCCACTTCTCGCCGCTGTTTTCTGGAACGTTAATCCCATTATCGCCCATCTAGGGCCGGTCACGCTGCGCTGGTACGGGCTGTTTTTCATGTTGCCCTTCGTGGTGGGCACGTTCGTGCTCACGCACATCTACCGCTCCGAGCGGGTGTCGCCGCAGTGGGTCGACGTGATTACGATTTACATGCTCATCGGCACCATCGTGGGCGCGCGGCTGGGGCACATGCTATTTTATGATTACGAGGCCCTGATGGCCGACCCCATGGTGGTGTTCAAAATCTGGCAGGGCGGGCTGGCCAGCCACGGCGCCACCATCGGCATCTTGTTCGCCTGCTGGCTGTTTGCCCGCAACAACAAGTTCGATTACCTGTGGGTGCTCGACCGCATCGTGATTGTGGTGGCGCTGGGCGGCGCCTGCATCCGCACCGGCAATTTGATGAACTCCGAAATCGTGGGCAAGCCCACCGACGTGCCGTGGGCTTTCGTGTTCCCGCGCGATACTGAGCACCTGAAGGAGTTCACGCCCGGCCAGCCCGTGCCGGCCGGCTCTTATGCCGTGCAGCGCGTGGTCAACCCCGAAAACCCGGCCGAGCCCACCGTGACCGCCCAGCCCGTGAACGGCTCCGTGCCGGTGGCTACGCGCGTGGCCGTGCCGCGCCACCCCACCCAGATTTACGAGGCGCTGTTCTGCATTTTCCTGCTCGCGCTGCTGTACTCGATGTGGAATCGCACCAAGGAGCGGACGCCGCGCGGGCAGCTGTTTGGGCTGTTTGTGGTGCTGCTGTTCACGCAGCGCTTTCTGGGCGAATTCCTGAAGGAAAACCAAGTTGATTTCGAGAACGGTCACCTCTTCAACCAGGGCCAGCTGCTGAGCATTCCGCTGATTTTTATTGGCCTGTGGGTGCTGTGGCGGGCCGGCAAAGACCCCGAAAACCCCTACGGCTACGCCCCGCGCGACCTCGGCAAAGCCGGCGATGCGCCCGCCCCGGCCCCGGTGGTTTAGCCTGCCCCGCGCACACGTTTGCCGGGAGAATCGCACGTAAAAATGCCAGCAAAAGGCCCCGAATCCCGCCCAATTCGCGTAGGTTTGTGGCTCATTCAACTGATTAACACCGAAACGCTATGAGCTTCATTTCGCAAATTCACGCTCGCCAGATTTTTGATTCGCGCGGTAACCCGACCGTTGAAGTAGACGTGACGCTCGACTCGGGCGTGGTGGGCCGCGCCGCCGTGCCCTCGGGCGCCAGCACCGGCAAGCACGAAGCCGTAGAGCTGCGCGACGACGACAAGTCCATGTACATGGGCAAGGGCGTGCTGAAGGCCGTGGAGAACGTGAACAGCAAAATTGCCGAGGAGCTGGTGGGCTTTTCGGTGTACGAGCAGGCCCTGCTCGACAAGATTATGCTGGAGATGGACGGCACCCCCAACAAGGCTAACCTGGGTGCCAACGCCATTCTGGGCGTGAGCCTGGCCGCCGCCCGCGCCGCCGCGCAGGATGCCGGCATGCCGCTCTACCGCTACATCGGTGGCGTGGGCGCCAGCACGCTGCCCGTGCCCATGATGAACATTCTGAACGGCGGCTCGCACGCCGACAACTCGATTGACTTCCAGGAGTTCATGATTATGCCTACGGGCGCGTCGTCGTTCAGCGAGGCGCTGCGCTGGGGCACCGAGATTTTCCACCACCTGAAAAACGTGCTCAAGAAGCAGGGCTTCAGCACCAACGTGGGCGACGAGGGCGGCTTTGCGCCGAACATCAAGTCGAATGAGGACGCCATCAAAATCGTGTTGCAGGCCATCGAAACAGCCGGCTACCGCCCCGGTGAGGATGTGTTCATTGCCATGGACGCGGCCGTGTCGGAGTTCTACGAAGATGGCGTGTACCACTTCAAGAAAAGCACCGGCGACAAGCTGACCTCGTCGCAGATGGTGGACTACTGGGCCGACTGGATTAAGAAGTACCCCATCATCAGCCTCGAAGACGGCATGGATGAGGACGACTGGACCGGCTGGAAGGCCCTGACCGACCGCGTGGGCAAGCAAACCCAGCTGGTGGGTGACGACCTGTTCGTGACGAATGTGGACCGCCTGCAGCGCGGCATCGACGAGAACATCGCCAACGCCATCCTCATCAAGGTGAATCAGATTGGCACCCTGACGGAAACTATCAACGCCGTGAACCTGGGCCGCCGCAACGGCTACAAATCGGTGATGAGCCACCGCTCGGGTGAAACCGAAGACAGCACCATCGCCGACCTGGCCGTGGCCCTGAACACCGGCCAGATTAAGACCGGCTCGGCCTCGCGCTCCGACCGCATGGCTAAGTATAACCAATTGCTGCGCATTGAGGAAGAGCTGGGCGAAATCGCCTACTTCCCCGGCAAGAAAATGTAAACAGAATCGCGCTGCGTTTTCCGGCGTAAAGTCCACCCAATGCGTGTTGGGTGGACTTTTTTTTTAGCATTGTCACCAGTAGCAAAACGCTAAAAAGTGGAATGTTGAAACTGGTGTTATATTTTTGAATCAGAAATAGTTGCCGGGGCAATAGTCGGTAGGTCCGACGCCCTTCCCAACTGCCCGGCAATCGTCGTCTACTCCCGATGAAACAAATTGTTACCCGCGCGCTGCTGCTGCTGCTGGGGTGGCTGCCACTGCTGGCTGCCGCCCAGCCCAAGCCCGACTTAGTGATAGTGGCCCCGTTCAACCTGCCCGCCAGCGTGCTGCCGGGGGGCAGCTACGCCATGTCGGCCGTCATTAAAAATCAGGGAGCCGGGGGCTCGCAGTTCAACTGCATCGGTTTTTATTTATCGGCCGATGCCAGCTGGGATGCCACCGATGCGTACCTGGGTGCCAGCTGCCAAAGCCTGCTGTTCACCGGGCAGTCGGGCACGTGCACCATCATGGCCCCCATTCCGGCCCTAACGCCCGTGGGCAACCGGTACCTGCTGCTGGTGGCCGACCCCCTGAATGCCGAGCAGGAGTCGGACGAAACCAACAACGTGCTCAGCTTTGCCGTGACGGTGGCCGGCGGGGCCATTCCTTCGCTGCCCGATTTGGAGTTGTGGCGGCCGTCCATCTCGTTTGCTGCGGTACCGCCCGGGGGGAGCACCGGCGCTTTCACATTCATCTTCAACCGGGGCGCGGGCACTGTGGCGAACTACGAAATCGGCTGCTACCTTTCAGCCGATTCGGTGTTCAGCGCCAGTACGGACGTATTTCTGGGGCTGGCAACGGGTAGTGGCCTGATGACGTCCGGCGGCACCATCCACTCGTTTCCCCTGCTCACCGTGCCCGCCGCTACGGTTCCCGGCAATTACTATCTGGTGCTGATGGCCGACCCCCGCAACGTCATCACCGAATCGAACGAAAACAATAACTCCCGGGCTTTTCCCCTGCGGGTAACCGGGTTGGCCACGGCCGTGGCCAACCCGGCCGGCGCGACCCCCGACCTGTACCCCAATCCGGCGCCCCGGGGCAGCTCCATTCGTCTGGGGCTGGCCGGGAACAACGGCTCACGTCTGGAAATGGCCTGCTACGATGCCATGGGCCGCCTAGTGGCGCACCAGTGGGGGAGTGGCGGCAGCGCGGCAGTGTTTGATGCCAGCCAGCTGCCGGCGGGGGTTTACCAGCTGCATATCAGCGGGGGCGGGCTGCACACGGCGCAACGCCTCCAAATACAATAGCTCTGCGAGTATGCGCCCGAACCCCTTATCATTCTTATCTTTATCCCGATGAATCTACCTTCCTTTGTAATGCCGGTATTGCGCGTGGTGCGCAGCTTTTATTTTCTCACCGGCATGGGCTTCCTGGTGTGGATGCTGGTGTTCGACGCCAACGATTTGGGCAAGCAGGTCGACATCTATCGCAAGTGGCAGGAACTGCGCAGTGAGAAACAGTACTACCTCGACAACATTGAGGTAGTGAAAAAAGACCGCGCCGAGCTGATGAGCTCGCCGGCCCTGCTCGAAAAATTTGCCCGCGAGAAGTACCTCATGAAGCGCCCCGGCGAGGACGTGTTTGTACTGGTGCCCGCCACTACCGAGTAGCATTGGGTGGGCACCAAGGGTGCCATAAGCCACCCTGCGCCGGAGCGTAACGCTGCACGGGCGGGGCTACTCCATTATCGATTCTTTTCCACTTTTCTCTTTCATTTTTTATGAAGCAAAATTACTTTTCAGGCCAGCTGCGCGCAGCTGGGCCGTGGGCCTGCATGTGGCTGCTGCTACTGATGGGCGTAGCGGCGCCGGCGCGGCTACAGGCCCAAACTTACCAGCTGCCCACGTCGGGCGCGACCACCATTACCACCTGCGCGGGTACGCTGTATGACAACGGTGGGCCCACCGGCGTATACTCGCCCAACGCCAATGGTAGCACCACCATTGTACCGGCTACGGCCGGCAACAAGGTGCGCCTGCAGTTCAACACGATTGCCGTGGAGTCGTACTACGACCACCTGTACGTGTACGACGGCACCAGCACCTCGGCGCCGCTGATTGGTAGCTACGATTCTTATAACCAGCCGGGTACGCTGTATGGTACCACCGCTTCGGGCGCGCTCACGGTGCGCCTCACGTCGGATGGCATCGGGCAATACGACGGGTTTGCCGCCACCATTGGCTGCGTAACTACTATTCCGCCGCAGGCCCAGGCCGACCTCACGATGCAGGGCGCGCAGCTGTCGCCCACGAGCACGCTGCCCGGCGGCAGCATCTACGCCACCAGTTCGGTGTATAACCTGTCGGGGGCGGTGGCCAACAGCAGCAATGTGGGCTATTACCTCTCGACCAACCAGACGCTTGATGCCAGCGACGTACTGTTGGGCAACACCTACGGCTACGCCTTGAGCGTGGGACAGTACTCGTACCACTCGACCAGCCTGACGGTGCCGGTCGGCACGGCGGCGGGCACTTACTACGTGCTGTTCGTGGCTGACTACCAGAACCAGGTAGCGGAGAGCAACGAAACCAACAACGTGAGTGCGCTGAGCCTGACTGTAACGCCACCCGGCATCGACCTGGTCATTCAGCAGCCCAGCATTTCGCCCACCAACCCCGCCCCGGGGATGGCCCTGAACATGAGCTGCTACATCAATAACCTGGGCAACTCGGTGGCCCCGAGCAGCAGCGTGGGCTTCTACCTGTCGAACGATGCCACGCTGGACGCAGCCGACCAGCTGCTGACCTCGCAGTACGGTAGCCAGCTGTACGTGAACTATCCGTCGCAGCGCTACGGCACGGCCGCCGTGCCCAATAACCTGGCGCCGGGCACGTACTACATCCTGTTTGTGGCCGACTACCAGAATCAGGTGACGGAAACCAACGAAACCAATAACGTGAGTGCCGTGAGCTTCACGGTGAATCCGCCCGGCATCGACCTGGTGATTCAGCAGGCCCAGCTATACCCCACCAGCACAGTAGCCGGCAATTCGGTGTCGGCCAGCTGCAATATCTACAACCAGGGCAACGTGACGGCCGGCAGCAGCACGGTGGGCTTCTATCTGTCGACGAACACGACCTTCGATGCCAGCGACGTGCTGCTAAACACCAGCACCGGCTACTCGCTGCCGGCCTACCAATACAACTCGCGCTACGTGAACCCGGTAATTCCGGCGGGCACGGCGCCTGGCAACTACTACGTGCTGTTTGTGGCCGACCCGGCCAATGCCGTGGGCGAAGTGAACGAAACCAACAACGTGAGCAGCGTGGCCCTGACGGTGCAGGCAGCCACCATCGACCTGACCAATTCCAGCGTGTATCTGTCGACAACGTCGGCGGCGGCCGGCGGTAGCGTGCAGGCCAGCAGCTACCTCAACAACCAAGGCAACACGCTGGCCTCGCCGGCTACGGTGGGCTACTACCTTTCTACCAACGCGACGCTCGATGCCAGCGACGTGCTGCTTGCCAACACCACCGGCACCGTGTATGGCGGTAGCTATAGCTCGCGCTACACCACGCTCACCGTGCCCGCCGGTACGGCGGTGGGCAGCTATTACGTGCTGTTCGTGGCCGATTACCTCAACCAACTGGCCGAAACCAACGAAACCAACAACGTAGCCGCCACGCCGCTGCAAGTAGTGCCGCCCACTGTCGACCTGATTACCTCGCAGGCGTATCTGTCGCCCAATGTGACGGTGCCCGGCGGGCTTATCAATACCAGCTGCTACATCCAGAACCAAGGCAACAGCGCGGCCAGCAGCAGCAACATCGGCTACTACCTTTCCACGAACACCATCTTCGATGCTAGCGACGTGCTGCTGCTCAACTCGCCCGGCACGACCCTGGCGGGTGGGGGATACCTCTCGCGCTACAACAGCCTGACCGTGCCGACCGGTACGGCGGTGGGCAACTATTACGTGCTGTTTGTGGCCGACCCCACCAACGTGGTGGCCGAAACCAACGAAACGAATAACGTGACCAGCTACTCCCTGCAGGTAGTGGCGCCCGTAGTCGATTTGTTCACTTCGCAGCCCTACCTCTCGCCCAGCGTGAGCGCCGCTGGCAATACCATCGGCACGAGCTGCTACATTCAGAACCAGGGCAACAGCGCGGCCAGCAGCAGCGACGTGGGCTACTACCTCTCCACGAACACGACCCTCGACGCCAGCGACGTGCTGTTGCTCAGCTCGCCCGGGGCGGTCCTGGCAGGTGGGGGCTATGCTTCACGCTACAACAACCTCACGATTCCGGCGGGCACGGCGGCCGGCAGCTACTATGTGCTGTTTGTGGCCGACCCGGCCAACACGGTGAGCGAAGTAAACGAAACCAACAACGTGAGCTACGCGCCGCTGCTGCTGCTGGCACCCGGGGTCGACCTCACGCCTCAGCAGCCCCAGCTGTTTGCCACCAACGCCACGCCGGGCTTTGGTATTCAGGCCAGCTGCAACATTCAGAACAGCGGCACCAGCACGGCGCCCAGCAGCTCGGTGGGCTACTACCTTTCGGCCGACCAGGCGCTCGATGCCAACGACGTGCTGCTGACCACCGTTACGGGGGGCGCCCTGGCCTCGGGCCAGTACGCCCAGCGGGCAGCCACGCTGGTGGTGCCCACCGGCACGGCGGCGGGCAGCTACTACGTGCTGTTTGTGGCCGACCCGGCCAATGCCGTGAGCGAAACCAACGAAACCAACAACGTAACCAGCCTGCCGCTGACCGTGAACCCGCCCTTCAGCGGCAACGTGGTGCCTCTGGCCGGCACGGCTACCATCACCTCGTGCTCAACTTCGGTATACGACAACGGGGGGCTGAGCAACTACGCCGATAATTCCAACGGCTCGCTCACCATTCTGCCCGGCACTACCGGGTCGATGGTGCAGCTCACCTTTACATCGTTCGAAACCGAGTCCGGCTACGACTTCGTGAGTATTTACGACGGTACCAGCGCCAACGCCACGTTGCTGGGCACGTATTCGGGCTTCCTGAATGGCCAACTGCCGCTGCCCCTTACGGCCACCAACGCGGCTGGGGCGCTCACGGTGGTGTTTAGCAGCGATGGCTACGTCAACGCGCCGGGCTTTGCCGCCACGGTGAGCTGCGTGAGCGCGCCGCAACCCGACCTGCTGCTGACGCAAATTGGTGCTTCGCCGTCGACCGTGCCCGCCGGCAACAACGTGGCCCTGACGGCCACCGTGGCCAACCAGGGGGGCGGCGCGGCCAGCGCTTCTTCGGTAGGCTTCTACCTCTCCACCGACCAGGTGCTGAGCACCAACGATGTGCTGCTGGGCACTGCCACTGGCGGCGCCCTAGGCCTGAGCGCCACCGCCAACCGCCCGCTCACGGCCCGTGTGCCTGCTAACACGACGCCTGGCAGCTACTATATCATCTTCGCGGCCGACCCCACCAATGCCGTGCCCGAAACCAACGAGACGAACAACACTGCCGCCCTGCGCTTCACCGTGACGCAAGGCACGGCCACGCGCGACGAAACTGCCGGCTACACTGTGGCCGTGGCCCCCAACCCGGTAGCCAGCGGCCAGCCATTGCGGGTGCAGCTCGATGGTAACGGCTCGCGCGGCGCGGCTGTCGTGGAGCTATACAACGCCCTCGGCCAGCGCGTGCAAACGCAGTCCTTCACGCTCGTGCCCGGCCGGTCCAACCGTGCCGATATCGCCACCGACGGCCTGGCCAGCGGGGTGTACACCCTGCGCCTCACCGGAGCCGGCCTGAGCGTGACGCGCCGCGTGCTCGTCGATTAACCCCGGCCATCGGCCGGTAATGCCCGCGGGGGCGGCGAGAATGGCATCAGGCCAGACTCGCCGCCCCCGCTTACTTTTAGGCATGGCTAACCGTTTTTACCGCGTATTACTTGGCTTGATGGGCCTGACTTGGCTGCTGCTGCCAGGCGGGCTATTGGCTGGCCGCAGCCCGCAGCCGGCGCCCCCGCGCAACACGCAGGTGCAGGCAACGCGTCAATTTCT
>NZ_BAAGZM010000134.1:0-8753 GCF_054778495.1 Hymenobacter agri | reverse complement strand
GGCGGGCAGGGGGGCATCGGGCGCCAAATCGGTAGTGCCGATGCTGAGCAGCTGCTCGGCGTAGGGCGAGCGTTTCAGCTCGGGGTGCAGGCCGTTGGCCGTGCGCAGCTGCATGGCGGTTTCGATGGGGTTGCGGGCCAGCTCGGCCAGGCGGTCGTTGCTGAGCACGTGGTAGGGCGGGCGGTCGAGCTGCCGGGCCACGGCGTCGCGCAGCAGGTACAGCTCGCGGAAAATGGGCATTTCCTGACTCGAAATCTTATACTTGGCGGCGTTGCGCGACCACGGGCGCGGGTCGTCGCGGCCGTAGCGTACGGCTTCGAGGGCCAGGTTTTCCTGGGCGGCCCAGTCGGCGCGGCCCAGCTCTTCGAGGCGGGCGCTGAGGCGGTCGGTGAGCTCGAACAGGTAGAGCACGTCGTTGGCGGCGTATTCTTTCTGCGCCTCGGTGAGCGGGCGCTTCAGCCAGTTCGATTTCTGCTCGCCCTTGTCGACTTCAAAGCCCAGCTCGGCCTGAATGAGGCGGCCCAGCGAAATATTATTGTCTTCGGCGGCCAGCAAAGTAAACTGGACGCTGGTATCCACAATGTTGCGGCAGTTGACACTGAATACCTCGTCGAGGAGCAGAATGTCGGACTTGCAGGAGTGGAACACCTTGGCCACGGCCGGGTCGCGTAGCACCCGGAACAGGGGCTCGAGGTCGGCGGCCATGTCGGGCAGGGGCAGGGGGTCAATCAGAAAAACCTCGCGCCCGTCGAACACTTGGATGAGCGCTAAATGGCGACCGTAGCGGTAGCGCATGTCGTCGAATTCCAGGTCGATACCGATGCGGGGCAGGGTGGCGAAATGCGCGGCGGCGGTGGCCACGGCCTCGGCGGTGGTCAGGTAATGAATGGTGGGCATTGCAGCAGAAAGCAGAGCGAGAGCACGCGCCCGAAGGCGCAGGCCGGGATGAGGTGGGTAAAGGTAGGCACGACAGCCACGGTTGCCGCTCCGGCGGGCCGATGACCTTTCCATGAAATTGCTAAACAGGGTGTGCAATCGTTCCGATTGTTGCATCATACAGGCGCTATCATTGATAATTCATCATTTATAGCGCAGCTGTTTCGTTACTTTCGAAAATTTTGCGGCGGCATATTCCGCCAGTCACTCACTCTTTTTATTATGAAACAAGCCTTCTATCCTCATATCAGGCTGTGGCTGCTTCTGCTGATGGCCTGCCTAAGCTCGGCAGCTGCCTGGGCACAAACTACTTCCATCAGCGGCCGCGTAACGGCTTCCGATGGGGGGGCGCTGCCCGGGGCCACCATTCTGGAGCGCGGCACCAGCAACGGCGTCAGCAGCAATGCCGACGGGGCTTTCACCCTGAGCGTGCAGCCCAACGCCACCCTTGTTATCAGCTCGGTCGGATACACAACGCAGACCATTGCAGTGGGCAGCCAAAGTGTACTCAACGTGACGCTGCAGGCCGCTGCTACCCAACTGAACGAAGCGGTAGTAGTGGGCTACGGCACCCAGCCGACCTGACGGGCTCGGTGGCCACCGTGAGCAGCAAGGAAATTAACAACGTGCCGGTGGTGACGTTCGAGCAGGCCATTCAGGGCAAGGCCACGGGCGTGTTCATCGAGAACGGCGGCGGCAAGCTGGGCCAGGCCACTAAGGTGCGCATTCGGGGTACGTCGTCGGTGAGCGGCGACAACCAGCCGCTGTATGTAGTTGATGGCATTCCCGTCATCAGCGACGATAACTCGGGCACCAGCGCGCCCACCAACCCGCTTACCGACCTCAACCCCAACGACATTGCCAATATCAGCATTCTGAAAGATGCCTCGGCCTCGGCAATCTATGGCTCGCGCGCTTCCAACGGGGTTATCCTCATCACCACCAAGCGGGGCAAGAGCGGTGCCACCCGTTTCGAGCTGGGCTACCAGACCGGCCTGAGCACGCCCACCCGCGAGCGCAAGTTTCTGGATGCCAACCAGTACGTGGCCCTCGTGCGCGAAGCCGCCGCCAACTCCAGCAAGCTGGACCCGACGTTTGACTACGTGACGTTTGCGGAATCGCGCCTGCGCCGCTACTCGGCCGGCAACGACGACTACAAAACGGGCGCCGTGAATACCAACTGGCAAAAGGAAGTGGAGCAGCGCGCGCCCACCAATCAGTATTCGCTGTCGGCCACCGGCGGCGACGAGCGCACCCGCTTCTACATTGCCGGCAACTACATCAACCAGCAGGGCATTATTCGCAACAACAGCTTCGAGCGCATGAATGCCCGCGTCAACCTCGACCACAAGGCCACCGACCGGCTGACCATGGGCGTGAACCTGAACCTGTCGCGCTCCAAAAACCACCGCATCGACAACGACAACTCGTTCGGAACGGCTTACCAGGCCGTGGCCCTGTCGCCGATTACACCCGCCATCGACCCCCGCACGGGCCTGACCAGCGGCGCCCTGAACCCGGCTACCGGCACCCCCAATACCAACTACCCCATCTACTACAACCCGGTGCTGAGCCTCGAAAACGTGCGCAACGTGACCACGGTATTCCGCACGCTGGGCAACGTGTACGCGGGCTACGACATTGCCCGTGGGCTGAATTTTCGCAGCGAAGTGGGCCTCGACCTGCTGTTTCAGAACGAAGACTACAAAGCCGGCCTGCTCACGGCCCGCAACACTGGCTTCACCGTGAACGGCTCGGGCTACAACGGCGACGTGCAGAATACGCGCTTCACCACCAACAACTACTTTACCTACCGCCCCACCCTGGGCGAGCAGCACTCGCTCGAAGTGGTGGCTGGTACCTCGTTCGAGGAACGTAAGCGCACGGGCAACCTCATTCAGGGCCTGCAGTTTGCCGGCGATGCCTACCGCACGCTGTCAGGCTCGGCGGTTATCAGCGGGGGCAACTCCACCAGCTCGTCGAGCGCGCTGCTTTCGTACTTCGGCCGGGCCAACTACGCCTTCGCCAACAAGTACCTCGTGACGCTGAGCGGCCGTATCGACGGCTCGTCGCGCTTTGCCCAGCATTACAGCGCCTTCTCGGGCGCTTCCATTGGCTGGGTGCTGACGGAGGAAAGCTTCCTGAAAGACCAGAAAATCCTGAGCACGCTGAAGCCGCGCTTCAGCTACGGCCAAACGGGTAACCAGGGCTTTGTCGATTTCGGCTACCTGCCCCAGTACGGCGCGGGCGCCTATGGCCAGCTCTCGACGCAGCGGCCCACCGTGTTTGGCAACCCCGACCTGAAATGGGAAACCACCACCCAGACCGATGCCGGCCTCGACTTCGGCTTTCTCGATGGCCGTATCTACGGCGAAGTGGATTTCTACCTGAAAAAGACCCGCGACCTGGCCCTGCAAACTTCGGTGCCCGGTACCACCGGCCTCACCTCGCTGTTCCGCAACGTGGGCAACATGGAGAACAAAGGCTTCGAGTTTTCGCTCTCGACCCGCAACGCCGTGGGCGCCTTCACCTGGACGACGAGCTTCAACGCCGCTACCAACATCAACCGCGTCACGAACCTAGGCGGGCAGGTAATTCAGGGCGGCTACATCAACCGGGCCATCGAAGGCCAGCCCATTGGCGTGTTCTACGCCCAGGAGTTTGCCGGCGCCGACCCCAAGAACGGCGACGCGCTGTATTGGAAGAACGCCACCAATGCCGACGGTACCACCTACATCGACCACAGCACTGGCACCACCAACAACTACAACGAAGCTGCCCAAGTGGTGCTGGGCAACCCCAACCCCCGCTGGACGGGCGGCGTGACCAACACCCTCGGCTTTAAAGGCTTCGAGCTGAACTTTACCTTCCAGGGCGTTTTCGGCAACAAGATTTACAACGGGGCCGGCCAGTATATGTCGACGGGCTTCGGCAACGGCCTCGACAACCAGACGGCCGACCAGCTCAACCGCTGGCAGAAGGAGGGCGACATCACCAACGTGCCGCAGGCCCGCCTGTTCCTCGACACCGGCTACAACAACTCGTCGCGCTACCTCTCCAACGGCGACTACGTGCGCCTGAAAACCACCACGCTGGCCTACACCTTCCCCACCGCCATGATGAACAAGGCGCACCTGGCGAGTGCCCGTATTTTCCTGACGGGGGTTAACCTGCTCACGTTCACCAAGTACAAAGGCTCCGACCCAGAAGTGAATGCCGACTACGTGGCCGGCAACATTGGCCAGGGCAACGACTTTTACTCGGCCCCGCAGCTGCGCACCTACACGCTCGGCGCTTCCATTGGCTTCTAATTTCCGCATTGTGGGTGCAAGCCCTTCCTCCCATTCATTCCGACTACACCATGAATAAGTTTTTCCGTGCGCTGGCCACCGGCTCGGTGCTGCTGGCGGCGCCCCTGGTGGGCTGCGACAAGCGCCTCAATATCGAGCCCGTCGATACCGTGCTGGCCGATAAAGCCATTCAAAGCTCCGCCGATGTAGAGTCGCTGCTGCGCGGCGGCTACGCCGTGCTGGGTAGCAGCGACCTCTACGGCGGTCGCATCCAATACATTGCCGACCTGCTGGGCGACCCCGAGGGGGCTGGCAGCGAGCTGTTCTGGCAGGGCACCTATGTGCAGCCCAACGAGATTTACCACAAGGACATCGCCAAAACCAACACGTTCGTGTCGGGCACCTGGAACCAGGCCTACCAGGCCATCAACATTGCCAATACGGTGCTGGCTAACATTGGCAAGGTGACGCCCTCGAAGCAAAATCAGATTACCGGCGAGGCCAAGTTCATCCGGGGCGCCATGTATTTCGAGCTGGTGCGGCTGTTTGCCAAAGACTGGAACAACGGCAATCCGGCCACCAACCCCGGTGTGCCGCTGGTGCTCACCGCCACCAACATCAACAACGGCATCGATGCCACGGGCCCGGCGTCTAAGGTATCGCGCAACACGGTGGCCGAAGTGTACGCGCAGGTGTTGCTCGACCTGCTCGATGCCGAGGCCAAGCTCAAGGCTTCGGCCCCGGGCTCGGCCACGACCAATATTTTCGCCACCACCTACGCGGCGTCCGGCATGCTGTCGCGCGTGTATCTGCAGCAGCGCAAGTACAACCTGGCCGCCATCGAAGCCGACAAAGTGATTCAATCGGGCATTTTCCGCTTAATCACGCCGGTTTCCGACGAGTTTGCGGCCAAAGGCAACACCAACGAGGACATCTTTGCGATGCAGGTGAACGTGCAGTCCGGCATCAACGACCTGAACACGTTCTACTCGACCAATGGCCGGGGCGGAGATATTTCGGTGAGTGATGACTTTGTGGCGAGCTACGACGCCGCCGACGACCGGGGCCTGCTCTTCAACCAGGACAATGGCAACCTGACCACGAAGTTCGACGAAGTGTTTGGCAACGTGAAGGTGATGCGCCTGGCCGAAATGTACCTGACGCGCGCCGAGGGCAACTTCCGCGCGGGTACCAGCGTGGGCGCCGCTCCCTTCGCCGACCTGAACGCCGTGCGCGAGCGGGCCCACGCCCCCCTCATCACCGCGGCCGATGTCACCGCCGACCTGCTGTTCAGCGACCGGCACCAGGAGCTGGCCTTCGAAGGCTTTTACCTGCACGACTTCAAGCGGATTGGCCGCGCAGTGGGCACCTTGCCCGCTACGGCTAACAACCTGGTGCTGCCCATTCCGCAGCGCGAAATCAACGTAAACCCCAACCTGACCCAGAACCCGGGGTACTAAGCCTGGCATCGCCCACGGGGCCCGCCCTACGAAAAAGGCCCGCTGCATATGCAGCGGGCCTTTTTCGTAGGCTGCCAGCGGCTACTTATCGCCTACCAGCAGCTGGGGCACCGCGCCGCGGCCGTTGCCCATGATGATGACCTTGGCGTTGGGCGAAGTGGCAATGGCCTGCTGGGCCTTAATGCTTTCGTACTGCAGCAGCCGGTCGCTGAGCTCGGTGTTCACGATGCGCTGGTAGTCGGCAATACCCTGGGCTTCTACGCGCTTGCGCTCGGCTTCCTGCTTTTCCTTCTGCAGCACGAACTGCATCTTTTGCGCTTCCTGCTCGGCCGAAATCTTGCTTTCGATGCTGGCTTTCACCGAGGCGGGCAGCTGGATGTTGCGAATCAGCAGCTGGTCGAGCTGCAGCCCGCTGTGGCGGAAGTCCTTTTCGATGGCGGCCAGAATGCGGGCCTGAAATTCCTCGCGGCGCGTCGAGTACAGCGCCACGGCGTCGTAGTACACGGCGTTGTCGCGGATGCGGGTGCGCGAAATGGCGCGAACGATTTTATCCTGGTAGTCTTCGCCAATGGTAGCCAGGATGTTGGGCGCTTGGCTGGCCACCACGTGGTAGAGCACGGTCAGGTCAATCACTACTTCCAGCCCATCGGCCGAAAGCACCCGAATGGCGTCGTCGCCGGCCTGCTGGCCTTCGCCGTGCTGGGCCGACATGGTGTAGTTCTGCGTGCGGGTGTCGAAGCGCGTCACGTCCACCAGTGGGTTCACCACGCTCAGGCCGGGCGGCAGCACGCGCGGCTGCACCTGCCCAAATAGCGTTTGCACGCCCACTTGGCCCACGCCTACCTGCACCACCGTGCTCAGCGCTAGCCCCAGCACCAGAAACGCCCCGCCCAGAAATACCAGCCCACCGCGCAGGCGTTCCAGCCGCTCCGAAAATCGCGAGGCATTCAACCCCAGCATCAGAATGATAAACCCGAGAATGATGAGAAGCATGGGGATAAATGATAAGCAGTAGGGGCAGGGCGTCGCGAAATTGGTTATTCCTCGTCAGTGTCGAAATCCAGCGTGCGGGCCAGGTCCACGCCCTCCTGGGCAATATCGTCGAGCAGTTCGGGGGCGTCGGCTTCGAGGGTGCGCCCAAACAGGTTGAGCAGCTCTTCGCCTTCCTCGTTCACATACAGGTTTTCGTAGAGGCGGTCGAACAGGCGGGCTTCGCGGCTCACAATCCGGTCGATGTCTTCGGGTGAGCGGGCCTCGCTCAGCGCGCGGTGCAGCAGGTCGAGTACCTGGCGGCTTTCGGCGTGGTCGCCCAGCTCCGATACCAGCTTGAGCAGGCTCATGGCCAGCCCCAAGCGCACCTGCTCGAAGCGGAACGGGCGCTGGGCCGGCGGCGCGGTACGCAGCTCGGCATAAGCGCGCAGGGCAGTGGGCGTAAGGTAATACTTCACGTCGTTGGGGGTCGTGAAGGCAAGGTGCAGCAATTGTTCGTAAGGCGTCATGGGCAAACGGCGGCTGGGTCCGCAACCGCGGCGGCAAGGGTGCGTAGGCGAAAAGGCGCAAGGTACGCGCTGGTCGTAGCCTTGGGCATGTATCGCAGTCCCTGCTCCGGCATTACACTCACCGTTTTTCTATTTCTTTCCGATGACGCACAAAGCGAAATGGCTCTTATTTGCCCCGTTGGGGCTGGCCACCATTGGCGCCGGTGCCAGCATGGTGCACTGGGCCGGTAGCCTGAAAGACCAGCAGGTACCGACCTCAAAATGGCTGGCCGCTGGCACGGCGGCACTGGTAGTATTCAATGCGGGCATCAGCCTGTTCGGGCGCGGCGTGGTTGAGAAAGTGTTGCACGAAGTGCGCGAGAAGCCACAGCCCGAGCGTTCCCGCTCCGAACAGAAATAAAAAAAAGACCCTGGCCTCGGCCAGGGTCTTTTTGGAAATGCGGAAAGGAACAGGTCCGGAAAGGACTATTCGGTTTTGGCTTCCATTTTGGCAGTGCCTTCCTTGGTTTTCTCGCTGGCCTTGTTGGCGCCGCGCTTCACCGCGTTTTTGGTTTTCATAGCACCGCGCTTGATGGCATGGCCGGTTTTGTGGGCCACGTTGCCGGCGGCATCTTTCGTGTTGTCGATGGCAGCGCCGGTGTTGGTTTTGCCGGTCTTCATCACCGTCGACGAACCGTCGGCGTTCACTTTCGTGATTTTTTTCGTGCCGTTATCGCGCGTTTTTACTTCAACGCGGGGCTGCTCCTGCTGGGCGAACGAAGCGGTGCTGATGGCGCAGGCAGCAACAAACAGGCTGAGGGTTTTGAATTTCATGGCGAGATGAGGTTTCAGTTGTTGAGTAAAGAATTGAAGGGAAACGGCCCTCTATACGAAGCCCCCTTGCAATGGTTGTGCCGGTATTTGTTTCAGGCATTACGGCATTCTTTCTCAATTGCATACGCCTGGCTACGGCAGCAGCAGCGAGCTGTCGCCGTAGCTCAGGAAGCGGTAGCCGTGGGCCAGCGCGTGCTCATACACTTCCCGCCAGCCGGGGCCCAGCAGGGCGGCTACCAGCAGCAGCAGCGTGCTTTCGGGCTGGTGAAAATTGGTGATGAGCCCCTGCGCCAGCCGAAACCGGTAGCCGGGCGCAATCAGCAGGCGGGTGCTGGCTTCGAGCGTATCGGTGCCGCGGGCTTCGAGGTAGCCCAGCAGCGCCGTAAGGGCCGCTTCGGGGCTGATGCTGGCGGCTGCTTCGGCCTGCTCGTAGGGCTGCCACTGCGTCACGAGCAACTCGGCGGCCGGCTCAGTGGCTGGTGGGTTCAGCAACAGGCCCGCGCCCAGCCAGTACAGCGTTTCAAGAGTGCGCAGGCTGGTGGTGCCCACCGCAATAACCGGCGCCGGCCGGTGCGCCAGCAGTTGGCGCAACAGAGCAGCCGTCACGATAATGGGCTCGGTGTGCATGGGGTGGCCGTCCATAAGCTCGGCCTTCACCGGCTGGAAGGTGCCCGCGCCCACGTGCAGCGTGACGTGGCCGCTGGCGAAGCCCCGCGCCTGCAGCTCGGCCAGTACTTCGGGCGTGAAGTGCAGGC
>NZ_BAAGZM010000133.1:0-8762 GCF_054778495.1 Hymenobacter agri | reverse complement strand
GGCGGCCGCTGGGTGCCGCTGGCCGGGCTGCTCGAGGGGGCGGCCATGCTGCTGGCCTGCCTCGTGGCGTTCACCATTGCCGGGTAGCTGCATGCTTGCCAACATCACCGATTACTTCATTCCCGCCGGCTTCACCGGCAGCATCGACCTGCGGCGGCGGGTGCGCATCATCGTGAACACGGTGCTGCTCACGAGCCTGTTCTCGTTCAACTTCCTGCTGCTGTGCTGGTGGGCGCAGCTCATGCCGGGCTTCTACGTGCTGCTCTTTGGCATCTTTAGCTTCTGGACGCTGCTGTTTGGCTACCGGGCCGGCTGGTACTCGCACGTGGTGGTGGGCTACGGGTTTCTGTTTGCGGGCTACCTCACGGTGGTCGTCAACTCCTACTACCAGGGCGGCTACTTTGCGCCCACCACGTGGTGGCTGGGGCTGTGCAGCGTGCAGGGCTTTTTTCTGCTGGGCCGCCGGGCGGGGCTGGTGTCGTTTGGCGTGTCGCTGATTACGGTGCTGGTGCTGTGGTTTATGGAGCAGCAGCATTACCCTTTTCCGAACTTGGTGCCGGCGGCCAAGGCCCGGTTCTGGCACTTCGATATTCTGTCGGGGCTGATGCTGATTTTGCTGGTGGTGTCGCTGGTGTTCGATAACATCAATACCAACTCGCTGCGCCTGGTGGCCACCCAAAACGACTTGCTCTCGGAGCGCACCGCCCAGCTCGAACAGTCGCTGGCCGACCTGCACGCCGCCCAGGCCCAGCTGGTGCAGCGCGAAAAAATGGCCTTTCTGGGTGAGCTCACGGCCGGCATCGCCCACGAGCTGCAAAACCCGCTCAACTTCATGAAAAACTTCGCCGAGGTAAGCACCGAGCTCGTCGACGACATCGGCGGCACCGGCCCCGGCAGCACCCCGCGCGCCGTCGGCTTAGAGGGCGAAATCCTGGCCGGGCTGAAGCAGAACCTGCGCGAAATCAGCCAGCACGGGCAGCGGGCCACGGCCATCATCAAAGGCATGCTTGAGCACTCGCGCAGCGGCACCGGCCAGCGTGTCCCCACCGACCTCAACGCCTTGGTGCAGGAAAGCCTGCGCCTGGCCTACCAGGGCCTGCGCGCCAAAGACAAGGAATTCAGCGCCGAGCTGCCCACCTCGCTGGCCCCGGCGCTGCCCCTGGTGGCCGTGGTGCCGCAAGACCTGGGCCGCGTGCTCATCAACCTGCTCACCAATGCGTTTTATGCGGTGCAGCAGCGCCAGCGCCAGCAGCCGGCCGCGGCCTACCACCCCACCGTGGCGGTGACGACGGCCGTCGCGCCGGGCAGCGTGCAGGTGCGCATCCGCGACAACGGCACGGGCATGAGCGCCGACGTGCAGGCCAAAATCTTCCAGCCTTTCTTCACCACCAAGCCGGTGGGCGAGGGCACGGGCCTGGGCCTGAGCATGAGCCACGACATCGTGACCACCGGCCACGGCGGTACCCTCACTGTGCACAGCCGCGAGGGCGAAGGCACCGAATTCGTCCTTAGCTTGCCAGCTTAGAGGCCATTTGAGGTGCAAAAGAGCGTGCTGCTTCTACCGCTTCAGCATGGCGCGCAAAAGCAGGTTTGCTAACCCCGGCAGCTTTCTACCTATTCCTTCCTAATGTCTACCTCAAAGCCTGAACTACAGTTGCCGAGATGGCCTGGCCCGTTACTGGCTCTAGTGCTACTGTTGCTGAGTAGCCCGCTGGCTGCTCAGAAACCGGCCTCTTACCGCTATTGGGAGGCCGATGGCGACTCCCTGCGCCGGGTTCTGGCCACTCAGCGGCAGGATACGGCTCGCCTGCGCACCCTTCAGCACCTGAGCGACCTCGACGACTATACTTCGGCCGCTGACAGGGCACAAAAGGGCCGCGAGCTGGTGGCGCTGACGCGCCGTTTGCGCCGCCCCGAGGCAGCGGCCTACCGCCTGCTCTACAACACGTGGCAACGCTACGGCGCCAACCAGTACCCCGCCTTGGCCATCGATAGCCTGCGGGGCGCCATCGATGCCTTCGACCGGGTGGGCCGGCCCGTGCCCATCCTGCTGAGCCGGCTGTCTTGGATGTACACGCAATTGAAGCAGCCGGAGCAGGGAATGACCTATTTCCGGGCCAAGCTGGCGCTGTACCAAGCCCGCGGGAGTTACGAGAATCTGGCGTATTGCTACCATGCCCTGGCCGGCTACTACATCGGCCGTGGCGACTATAACCAAGGCATCAGCTACTACCTGCACGCCGCCAGCCTGGCCGCCGCCACCCAACGCTACTTCTACGTGAATGAGCTAAAGGTGGCCGGTAGTGCCTACGCTGACTGGGGCAACCCAACCAAGGCGCTGCACTACCTGCGCCAGTCGCTGGCCGTGTACGCAACGCTTCCTCCAAGCTATGGCTTCGATGCCACCACGTACGCCTACCGTGGGGTGGCCCAGGCCTACCGCAAGCTGCACCAGTACCCCGCTGCCCTGAAATATGCCAACCTGGCCCTGGCCGGCAACCCTGCCGACACGACCCAGAGCTACGCCGACAATGCGCCGGCCAACCAAGCCTACGCGCTGGTGCTTAAAAGCGCCGTGCTGCTGGACATGCACCGCCCCACCGAAGCAGCGCCCTTGCTGGCGCGCGCGCAACAGTTGAGCGACTCGCTTCGGTTGTCTTTTTATAATTCCCAGGGCTATTTGGAGCTGGACGCGGCCTGGGCGCGCTACTACGCCGCCCAAGGCGAACCGGCTCGGGCCGAAACCGCCTGGCTGACGGCTTACCGCAAAGCCCGGCAGAGCAATGTGGTGCCGCTGCGGCGCGCCTACTTGCGCGAGCTGGCCAACCAGTACGACCAACACGCCCAACCCGCGATGGCGGCCCGCTACTACCGCGCCGCCACCGCCCTGGCCGATACCCTGGATACCGAACAAGGGGCGCTGCACGTGGCCAATTTTGAATACGAGCAGGCCGACCAGGCCCAGGCGGCGCGTATTGCCCAGCTGCGCGAAAGCCAGTTGCAGGATGCCGCCCGTGCCCGGCGTCAGCGCACGGTGTTGTGGGTGGTGCTGGGCGGCGCGGCGTTGCTGGTGGGCCTGGCGAGCGTGCTGTACGTCGCTTTTCGGCGCTCGGAGCGCCTGAAGCGACTGGTGACCAACCAGAAGCAGGACTTGCAAAGCCAGCACGACCAGCTGCAGCGCTCTCTAAGCGAGCTGCGGGCCACGCAGGCGCAGCTGATTCAGAAGGAGAAGATGGCCAGCTTGGGCGAACTCACGGCCGGCATCGCCCACGAAATTCAGAACCCGCTCAACTTCGTCAACAACTTCTCGGAAGTGAGCAGCGAGCTGGTGGCAGAATTGAAAGAAGCGCAAGCGGCCAGCGATGCTGAGGAAGCCACCGCTCTGGCTGATGACCTGGCCCAGAACCTGGGCAAAATCAGCCACCACGGGCGGCGGGCGGCGGCCATCGTCAAGGGCATGCTGGAACATAGCCGCACAAGTACCGGCGAGCGGGCCCCGACAGACCTGAACCAGCTCTGCGACGAGTACCTGCGCCTGGCCTACCAAGGCCTGCGGGCGAAGGATAAAACCTTTAATGCCACGCTCGGAACGGACTTTGCGCCGGGCCTGCCGCCGGTAGAAGTGGCTGGGGCCGACGTGGGCCGGGTGCTGCTCAACTTGTTCGGCAACGCCTTCTATGCCGTGCAGAAACGCCAGCAAATAGGCGAAGCCGGCTACCAGCCCTCCGTTGCAGTGAGTACGAAGCAAGCGGGAAATCAAGTCGAAATCCGCGTCAGCGACAACGGCACGGGTATGCCGGCCGAGGTGCAGGCCAAGATATTCCAACCCTTCTTCACCACCAAGCCCACGGGCGAGGGTACGGGCCTGGGTTTGTCGTTGAGCTACGACATCATCACCAAAGCCCACGGCGGCACCCTCGCCGTGCAAAGTCACCCCGGCCAGGGTACCGAATTTCTCATCACGCTGCCGGCCTAAGCCGGGCCGCGGGCTACCTTTGGGCTTCCCCACTTCTGCAAAACCTTTCCCATGCAAATTCTGGTTGTTGACGACGAAACCGATGTGCGCGACCTGTTTCAGCAGCGTTTCCGCCGCGAAATCCGCAGCGGTGCGCTGAGCTTCAACTTCGCCTTTTCGGGCGAGGAAGCCCTGGCCTACCTGCGCGCCCGGCCCTCCGAAGTCCTGCTCATCCTCTCCGACATCAATATGCCCGGCATGAGCGGCATCGAGCTGCTGGGCCACGTGAAGTCCGAAGGCCACATGCCGCCCACCACCATGATGATGATAACGGCTTACGGCGACGAAAACAGCCGCCAGCAGGCCCTGGGCCTGGGCGCCACCGACTTCCTCACAAAGCCGCTCGATTTCGCCGTGCTACGCCAGAAGCTGCAGGAACTGCCGACGGCTAACTGAGTAGGCTGGGTAAATAATAGTACGTCATGCTGCGCCTGCCGAAGCATCTCTACCGCGGCAGTAAAACCAAACATTGGGATTAGTTGCGCGGTAGAGATGCTTCGGCAAGCTCAGCATGATGTTCTCGTGTTTGTTAATCGATTAGCACTGTCCGTCGTGCCAGCCGTTTCGCCCGTATTTTCGTTGGGTTATTTCGCCTCTCGCTATCCTCTATGAAAACCAAAATCCTGGTGGTCGACGACGAAGCCGACCTTGAGCTGCTCATCAAGCAGAAATTTCGGCGCAAAATCCGGGAAAGCGTGTACGAGTTTGTGTTCGCCACCAACGGCCAGGAGGCGCTCACGCGCATCGACGAGCACCCCGATACCGACGTGATTCTGAGCGACATCAACATGCCGGTGATGGACGGCCTCACGCTGCTCACGCGCACCCACGCCGAGCACCCGGCCATGAAAACCGTCATCGTGTCGGCCTACGGCGACCTCGGCAACCTGCGCACCGCCATGAACCGCGGCGCCTTCGATTTCGTGGTGAAGCCCGTCGATTTCACCGACCTGGAGCTCACCATCGAAAAAACTGCTGAGCAGGTGCGCCAGCTGCGCGAAACGCTCCGCGCCATCCAGGAAAACAACATCCTGAAGATGTACGTGGATGAAACCGTGCTCAATTTTATGACGCGGCCCGACTTCGAAAACCGCCTGCTGGCCTCCGAAACCGTGCAGGCCACCGTCGTTTTCCTCGACATCTGCGGCTTCACGTCCCTGGCCGAAAAAATGCCGCCCACCGACGTCGTGGGCCTGCTCAATACCTACTTCGACCTCGTGGTGAAGGAGTTCATCGCCCAGGGCGGCCACGTCGATAAGTTCATGGGCGACGCCGTAATGGCCGTTTTCCGGGGCGAGCACCACCTCGACCGCGCCATCGATGCCGCCCTTTCGGCCCGGGCCGCGCTGCAAAGCAGCATCACCCCGCTGCCCGCCGGCCTCGACTACCGCCCCCAGGTCAGCATCGGCGTGAACACCGGCGAAGTCGTATCCGGCAACATCGGCTCAGCCTCCCTCAAACGGCTGGATTACACCGTGATTGGCGACGTGGTGAACATGTCGCAGCGTCTGCAGTCGGCCGCAAAAGCTGGGCAGGTCATCATCAGCGAAGCCGTGTACGAGCGGGTGAAAGAGTCTTTCCAGTGCCAGTACGTCGATGAGGTCGTGCTCAAGAACAAGGCCCAGCCGGTGAAGATTTACGAGGTGGTGGAGTAGCCGTCTGGCTTAAGTTACAGTTACTTTTCGGGCAGTAGAGTGAGGGTGAACCCATAGTCGGGCGCCGAAGTGGGCCCATCGGAGCCAAGCGGCACCAGCGGCGGCAGCGCTACCGTGAGCACCCCGCGTCGGGCCTGCGCCGTGGTGGCCAGCGCCGGCAGAAAACCGCCGTCGTCGGGCTGACCGTTGCCGTCCACATCGCGGCCAGGATAGGTGTAGAACCACTGCACAGCGTACGTGCCGCTGCGCTTGAGGTGCCGGATGGTGAGCTGCTGCCCGCGCAGGGGCGTGATGGTGTGCGGGGCCGTTTTCAGGCCCGGGTTATACGAGCAGCTGTCGCAGAAGCCATTGTGGTCGTGCGGCAGGTTGTACCAGTAGTGCGTTTTATTGTGCACCCAGCCTACCAGACCCGTCGGGTTTTGCAGGGCGAAGGCTTCGATGAGGCCGTCGTTGGTGGTGCTCAGTCCATCGGCCAGGTTGCGGATATTGCTGCCCTGGTAGCCCCCGCCGGCCACGCCCACGGTGCCGTAGTACGCGGGCGGGCAGCTACGGTCGCAGGGTCCGGAATAAGCCGGGTCGGAACTGGCCGGCATTTGGTTGAGCAAGTCGGGGTTGTTGCGCAGGGCCCGGCGCAAGTGTGGCCCATAAACGGCCCGGGCGGTGCCGGCGGCATTGCCCACCGGCGCATTGCGGGTAGCGCTGCTGAAGTGGGCGGCTTCGAGGAAGCGCGCCAGGGGGTGGTAGTGCTGATAGGCGGGCCAGCAGGGGTGGTGCAGGTTGGCAAAGGCCGCCAGATGCAGCGCAATGCCAAACGACCCATTGAAGGCCGTGGCCCAGGGCGTAACATGAAACTTGACTTCGTTGGGCGCGGCCAGGTAGGGCGAGTAATCGTACTCCTGCAGCTGGTACGGCTTGTCATGCATCTGAATCAGGGCCAGGGCCCGGAAGCTGTACTGGTCCTGCGCATGAAAGCTGCTGCTGTAGCCGTGCGACACCGTGAAGTCGAACAGGCGCGGGTAGCCCTGCACAAATTCTTCGGCGTTTTCGGGGCCATACGCCAAGGCCTGCAAATGACGCGGGTCCTGGGCCTTGAGGTAACGGGCCATCTCGATAGTCCAGGCGCGCAGAGGCGGAAAATCGGGCCCGTAGCGGCCGGAGTGCTGCAAAAACGTTTGGCCGGCATCCGTAAAGTCACCTTCGTTCACGAGCTCATAGGAGGCAACGTTGGGGCTGTAGCCCCAGCGGGCCACCACGTAGCGCAGGCGGTTCTGAAACAAATGCCGGGCCCGCGGGTCGGTGAAAAAATCAACGGGCTGGTCCAGGTCCAGGCCTACTTTATAGGGAAAAACAAGCCAGTTGGGCTGTTCGCCCCTGTTCCAGAGTCGAATGCCATCCAGCAGGCTCAAGTGCAGGTAGATGCCGTGCTGCCGGGCCGAAGCCAATACGCGGTCGAAGTCGAACAGGCGGTTCTGGTAGCGGGCATAGTTGCCCAACGAATTGGTGCCGGTGGCGGGGTCGTAGAGTTCGGGGTCCCAGTTCAACTCTTTCAGCCATACCCGGGCGTAGTTGCCGCCGGCACTGGCCAGCTCGCCAAATACCTGCGCGTATGCCGCGTAGCTGTAGGTCGAAAACCCCAGCGGCTGCGTGCTGGGCAACGACAAAACCCGCTGGCTGGTATCGAGGTCGCAGCGCGAGAGGTTGGGCGTGTTGCGGGGTAGCGCACCCAGGCCGGGTGGGGGCTTAATGGCCGTCGTGCCCCAGTAGTCGACGTTGCTCCCGATGGCCAGAAACGGCGCGCCGGTGTCGAAAATAAGGTTGCGGTGGTTGGGCGCTACCCGCAAAAAGCCCCGGCTGGCCGAGGCCACGCAGGTAAACGTGCGCGGCGGCAGGGTTTCGGTGGTGCCGTCGCGGTAGGTTACGCGCAGCGTGTACTGCCACGGGCCGGGCGCGTCGGGCGCGAAGCGCACGCGCCAGGGCAGGGGCGTAGGCAATGCGCGCCAGTAGCGGGCATCATTGGCGGGCAGGTACTGCTCATCGATGGCAAAGTCTTCGTAGTAAAAGCCGTAGCGCACGGGCCGTTCGCGCCCGTCCGGCCCCGTGAAACGGGCCTCCACCGACACATCTTCGGGCTCGTAGGGGTTGCCGCCAACGGTGTCGGCGGTGAAAGTGCGGTCCAAGCTCAGGCCCAGCTCAAACTTCTCGTACTGTGGGATTTCGCCCGGGGTGATGGTTGCCACCGCCGTAATGTGCGCTCCGGCCGCCTGCGCCGCGGCCGGAACAATGGATGACAACAGCCAGCCGAAGCAGCACAGGCAGAAATAACAAATTTGACGCACAAAAAGCAGCGTAGCGAATGGCGGAAAAAACTGGCGGCGGCAAGCAGCCATTGAATACCCAACGGCTGCTCTACGAAAAACTTACCCCGCCAGCGCCCGCATCTTCTCGTTCTGGGCGCGGATGCGCTGGCAGAGCATGCGCAGGATGTTGCGCAGCACCTCGCCGCGCTCCTCCATCACGTCATAAAAATCCTCCTGGTCGATGCGGAAGGCCAGCACCTCGCTCAGCGTGGCGGCCGTGGCCGAGCGGGGCTCCGCATCGAGCAAGGCCAACTCGCCGAAGAAGTCGCCCGGGCCGAAGGTGGCGAGCTGTTGCGGGCCATTGAAAATGCCCACCTGCCCATCGTGCACGATGAACAGCGAGGTGCCGAGGTCGCCCTTGGCGAAAATCTCCTCGCCCTCCCGGAAAGTCACTTCCTTCATAATGGGCACGATGCTGCTGAGCACGTTTTCGGGCGTGGTAGCAAATAGGGCGGTGCTTTTCAGCACCACCACCCGCTCCAGGGCTGAAATACGGGTTTCGGAAGTAGCGTGGCTCATTTCAAGGGGAAGGTGAAGGTCGGCAAGAGAAACGCCCCGCTGTGCAGCCAGCGCCTGGGCGGCCACGGCGGCACTCTCGCGCAACAGCAGGTAAGGGGAGGTGCAGTAGGGGCGGAGCAGGTCGAGCGCTTCGGGCCCGGAAGGCTGCCACAGGCGCAGGGCCTGGTTCAGCGTCCAGGCCGTGAAGGCGCGGTGGCCGTGGCGCAGCAGCAGCTC